>JBFMCJ010000004.1 GCA_040754675.1 Bacillota bacterium | reverse complement strand
GGAAAGCGGGACGACCGGTGAGCGGCACAGGGGGCCGCAAGGCGGCCAGGGGGTTGGTGCTATATGCGATGGTGCTCACCATCGGGGTGGGGATGGCGGCGCCCTTCTTGTGGATGCTGAGCAGCTCGTTCAAGCCGATGAGCGAGATCTTCGCCTATCCCCCGACGGTGCTGCCGCAGGAGCCCACGCTCGAAAACTACCTCAATGCTTTCTCGCAGGCACCGGTGCTGCGGTGGCTGCTCAACAGCGCCATCGTGTCGGGCACGATCATCCTCGCCAACCTGTTCACCTCGTCCATGGCGGCGTATGCGTTCGCCCGCATCGAGTTTCCGGGGCGGGACGTCGTCTTTTACGTGCTTATCGCCACGCTGATGATCCCGTTCCACCTGACGCTGGTGCCGCTGTTTCTCGTCCTCAAGACCCTGGGCCTGGTGAACTCGCTCGCCGGCGTGATCGCCCCCGGCCTTGCTTCGGTGCTGGGGGTGTTCCTGCTGCGGGGCTTTTTCCGGGCGATACCCGTCGAGCTCGAGGAGGCCGCCCGGGTAGACGGGGCATCCGAGCTCCAGCTCTACTGGCGCATCGCGATGCCGCTGGCGCAGCCGGCGCTGGCCACGCTGGGCATCATCACGCTGGTGCATAGCTGGGGGGAGTTCCTGCTGCCGCTGCTCGTGCTCAACAGCCCCTCGCAGTACACGCTGCCGCTCGGGCTGGCTACCTTCCAGAACGAGTATGCCACGCAGTGGGGCCAGATCATGGCCGTCACCACGGTGGCGGACATTCCCATCCTGGTGCTCTTCGTGGCGCTGCAGCGCCATTTCATCGAGGGCCTGACCCAGGGCGCGGTGAAGGGCTAGGAGGCTGCTCGGTTCCCTGTGGACCGGAGCGGTTGGGACACCTTCGAGGATCCAGCGGCGGTGCACCGCTTGGGCGCCGCGGCGGCTGTCTACCGAGACGCCCTGCGCCACCGAGCCAATCTGCCGGCCGAGGATGTGGTGGCCCTGCTTCTGCAGCTGGTGGGCGCATCCTGCAGGCTAGGAGCGTCGAAGCGCCTGATGAGGCTTGTACCGAGGCAGCGGCGCCAGTGTGACGGCGGTCCCAACCCGGATGGCGATGTTCGCCAAAAGGCGTCTCCTGGCGCCTGTGGCCTTAAAGAAGAGAAGAATCAGGGAGGCGGAAAGACAGGGCGAAGGTCCTGCATGCCCGAGGAGAGAAAGAACAAAATCGTCTGCAGGAGACTTGCAAGGGATAGCGAAACACGGTAACCAAGAGATCGGGTGCGTACGACGCGGGGAACGATTCCGTCAGGCAGCGAGCGACATCTCACCCCTAGCGGCGTTTGCCGGCACCCGGTTGCGAGAAAGCGGAGGGTAAGGGCAACCGGAGGCGCCTAAAAGCAGCGCAATTCCGGCCACAGAGCGCCTGGCTCGCTGATCCCAGGGGGGAGCAGAAGGTACGAACGGAGGTGCTGTACGGGGGAGGTCGTGAATATGAGAACAAGCACTATTCTATTTACACCGAAGTCTTGGCTTTGTGGGTTTGCCCTATGTTTCTTATCCCCGTCGAGCGTTCGATCTCAATCGTCCTCGAGGAAGGGAAGGGTTTTGAGTGGCAAGCGGTGGGAAAGCGGCTGTGCCTGAGAAGAGGCGGAACGCGCTGCTCACCAGTGAAGACTGGTGGTCGGTGTACCTGGGTCTGACCCTGGTGCTGGTGACCACGCTGGCATTCCTCTTCAATTCGCCCCTGAACATCCTGAAGAAGGCCATCCCGCCAAAGTGGCCGGAGAACGACCTGGTGGCCCACTTTGCAGCGAACGTCGGCGCCTATGTCTTCATGCTCGTCCTGCTGGGGGTGATTACGTCCATCGCGATCGTGGTGATGGGCGGTAAGGTTTCCCACTACATCGCTTCCTTCACGGTGCTCTTCCTTGGCTCCCTGCTCATCCTGATCCTGGGCAGCCAGGGCACCCTGCAAAAGTACGGGCTGGAGTACCCGTTCTGGGCGCTGATTATCGGTCTGATGATCGGCAACATCTGGAGATTCCCCGACTGGTTTAAGGCGGCAGCCGGCAAGACGGAGTTTTTCATCAAGACCGGTATCGTCCTGCTGGGCGCCAACCTCCCCTTCACCATCATCATCCGTGGCGGCGTGTGGGGCTTCCTGGAGGCCCTGATCATCGTGGCGCTGGGCTTCACCACGGCCTTTATCATCGCCAAGCGGCTTGGCTACGACAACCGGTTCGCCGCGACCCTCGGTGCGGGCGGCTCGGTCTGTGGCGTCTCCGCCGCGATCGCCGTGGGCAACAGCGTAAAGGCCGAGGAGAAGTACGTCGGCTATGTCATCTCCCTGGTGGTCCTGTACGCGCTGGTGCTGATCTTCCTGCTACCCTTCCTCTCCCGGGTCATGGGCCTGGATGATTACGTGGCCGGCGCCTGGATCGGCGGCTCGGAGCTGGCGGACGCGGCCGGTCTGGCGGCGGCGGCAATGGTTTCCGAGAAGGCCATCAACACCTTCACCCTGGTCAAGCTGAACCGGGACGTGATGATCGGCATCCTCTGCTTCATCTTCGCGACCCTGGCCGTGACCAAGTGGGAGCGGGCAGAGGGCGCCCCCCGGCCGAGCCCCATCGTGATTTGGGAGCGCTTCCCCAAGTTCGTCCTCGCCTTCCTGGCGGCCTCGGCCTTCGTCACCTACCTTGAGGTACTGCACGGCAAGGCCGTCACCGACAACATCGTCAAGAACCTGAACATCATCCGCACCTGGCTCTTCACCCTGACCTTCCTGTGTATCGGTCTGAACACCAAGATCAGGGACGTCCGGGCCATGGGCACCAAACCCATCATCGCCTTCACCGCGGTGGTGGTCGTCAACGTCATCACCGGTTTCATCCTCGCGAACCTCTTCTTCGGAGGGATCATCGCCAGCCCGCTGCAGTAGCCGGAACCCCGGCCAGCCTGAGACTCCGGCTGCGGTAAGGCCCGGGTGACGGGCGTGGCCCCTGCCGCCCGACGGCCCGGGCGGACGGGTCAGAGCGAGAGGGAGCAGGGGGTAGCGGGCGGTCGCCCCTCGTGGTCGCCTGCCACCCTTAGCCAGGTAAACCAAACCGGTATGCAAGCAAGGAGGTGCCACAGAGGATGGCAGATGCGGAGAAGCCCCGGACCCCATTGCTTGATGAGCTGGAGAAAGGGCCGTGGCCGAGCTTCGTCACCGAGATGAAGAAGGCGGCCGCGAAGAAGGGGAGCGCCGCGGACCTCTTGAGACAGCTCGAGCGCTCCTACGAGAACAAGCGGGGGCACTGGAAGCACGGCGGCATTGTCGGCGTGAAGGGCTACGGCGGCGGTGTCATCGGCCGCTATTCCGACAGCCCGGAAGAGTTCCCCAACGTGGCGGAGTTCCACACCTTCCGGATCAACCAGCCCAGCGGCTGGTTCTACACCACGGAGGCGCTCCGGAAGCTCTGTGACGTTTGGGAGAAGTACGGCAGCGGTCTCACCAACTTCCACGGGGCCACCGGCGACATCATTCTGCTGGGGGCTCCCACGGCCAATTTGCAGCCGTGTTTTGACGAACTGTCCGATGCCGGCTTCGACCTGGGCGGGTCGGGTTCCGCGCTGCGGACGCCCAGCGCCTGTTGCGGGCCGGCCCGGTGCGAGTTCGCCTGCTTTGACACCCTGGACCTGTGCCATGAACTCACCATGGCCTTCCAGGACCAGCTCCACCGGCCCATGTGGCCCTACAAGTTCAAGATCAAGATTTCCGGATGCGGCAACGATTGTGTGGCCGCGGTGGGCCGGGCGGACTTTTCCGTCATCGGCACCTGGCGGGATACCATCCAGATCGACCAGGAGGCCGTGCAGGAGTACGCCGGCGCCGGCATGGACATCCGGGCCGTCTGCGAGGGCTGTCCCACCAAGGCCATCACGTGGGATGAGCAGAAGCGGCAGCTCAGCGTGAATGCCGACGAGTGCGTCCGGTGCATGCACTGCATCAACCAGATGCCCAAGGCCTTACGGCCCGGCCGGGAGCGGGGCGCTGCGATCCTTGTCGGCGGCAAGGCGCCCATCGTCCACTCCCCGCTGATGTCCTGGGTCATCGTCCCGTTCATCAAGGTGGAGCCGCCCTACACGGAGATCAAGGAGCTGCTCCTCAAGATCTGGGAGTGGTGGGACGAAAACGCCAAGACCCGGGAGCGGCTCGGCGAACTGATCATCCGCAAGGGAATGCGCAACTTTCTCAAGGCCGTTGGCCTCAAGCCGGTGCCGCAGATGGTCCATCACCCGCGGGCGAACCCGTTCTACTTCTGGGATCCGGAAGAGGTCGACCTACCCAAGCAAGCCCTGCCGGAAGAAGTCACGAGCTAGCGAGGTGAAGCGAGATGCCCCGGACGGACATCGGACCGCCCAAGTATTCGGAGATGCTGCCGCCTGTCATTAAGAAGAACTACGGCCGGTGGAAGTACCACGAGATCCCCCGGCCCGGCGTCCTGAAGCACGTCTCCGAAAGCGGCGACGTTCTATACTCCATTCGCGTCGGGTCGCCCCGGCTTCTGAGCATTGACTTTCTCCGGGAGATCTGTGACCTGGCCGACAAGTACAGCGGCGGCTACCTCCGGTTCACCTCCCGGCACAACGTGGAATTCCTCGTCTCCGAAGAGGACAACGTGGAGTCTCTGCTGGCGGAGCTGGAGCAGCGGGGGCTGCCGGTGGGCGGGACCGGCAACTCCATCAGCAACATCGTCCACACCCAGGGCTGGGTACACTGCCATACCCCGGCCACCGACGCCTCCGGCATCGTCAAGGTCGTGATGGACGACCTGTACGAGCACTTCACCCACATGGACCTCCCGGCCAAGCTGCGCATTGCCCTGGCGTGCTGCATCAACATGTGCGGCGCTGTGCACTGCTCGGACATCGCTATCGTCGGGGTGCATCGCAAGCCGCCAAAGATCGACCACGATCTCTTTCCCAAGGTGTCCGAGATCCCCACGGTGGTGGCCAGCTGCCCGACGGGCGCCATCAAGCCCGTCCCGAAGCTGAAGAGCGTCGAGGTCAACGAGGAGCGCTGCATGTACTGCGGCAACTGCTACACCATGTCGGCGGCCATGCAGATCATCGACCCCAAGACCGACGGCGTGGCCATCTTCGTCGGCGGCAAGGTCTCCAACGCCCGCAGCGGCCCCATGTTCTCGCGCCTCGCCATCCCGTACCTGCCCAATAACCCGCCCCGGTGGCCCGAGGTGGCCGAGGCCGTCCGCAACCTGGTGCAGGTCTGGGCCAAGCACGCCCGGAAGGGCGAGCGCATGGGAGAGTGGATCAACCGCATCGGCTGGGAGCGATTCTTCAAACTGACAGGGATCCCGTTCACCGAAAAGCACATCGACGATTTCAACTACGCGATGCCGACCTTCCGGACCACGGTCAACTTCAAGTGGTGATGAGCCGTAGATGACGCCGGCGGCAGGGGGTTCAGGGAGCGGGTGATCGCCCGCCTGGAAAAGGTCGATAGCGCTAAACCCCGGGACGTCGCGGACGTACTCCAGGAGCTTCCCTGGTGGGCCGGGGGTGGCCGCGGCCACCCCCGGCCGCTACCCATACGGACGGCCGAGCGCTGGAAAGGAGGTGGCTCCCTGTGTACATGGTCAGCATCAACGCGGAGAAGTGCGAGGGCTGCAAGGAGTGCAACGACATGTGCCCGGCCGGGTTGCTGGGCATGAACGGTGAAAAGGCGGCGGTGATTGGCGAGGCCTCGGAGTGCATGGGCTGCATGAGCTGCGTGACCGTTTGCCCCTCGGAGGCTATTGAGGTCCAGGAGTATTAGGCCGCACGGGGGCGGCCGCTATGCCGTGTGGCAATGACGCCATCTTACCGGGGAGGTAGATGCAATGTCTGAGGTCGATCTCAAGGCGCTGGGGATCGAGGTGGACGAGGACGGGTTCATGCAAAACCCCGAGATGTGGAACGAAGAGGTTGCCAGGGCCCTCGCGAACACCGAGGGCGTCGCGGAGCTGACGGAGGACCACTGGAAGATCGTCCGCTACCTGCGGGAGTACTACCTGAACTACGGCGTGGCCCCGATGATTCGCAAGCTTTGCAAGGATACAGGCTACGACCTGAAGACCATTTACGAGCTGTTCCCCAGCGGCCCGGCCAAGGGGGCCTGCAAGGTGGCGGGCCTGCCCAAGCCCACCGGCTGCGTCTAATAAGGTGGAAGCCCGAGAGCAGGAGCGCCCCGGGCCCCTGCTCTCGGGGGATGATTTCGACCGGGTTTTCGGCGTGACCGGGGAAAGGAGGTTGGGTCGCGGCAATGGCCGGCGCACTTTTGTGGTTCGCCCTTGGCTTTTTCGCCGTGATGGTGGTCTGCCGGGTAATCCAGTTTGCCTCCATGCCGATGCACCTGCGGTGGGAGCTCTACCCTATGCCTCTGGATCCGAAGCACCATTACGGCGGGTCCTACATGGAAGAGGTCGACTACGTCAGAAAACCCCGGCAGCACGTGAAGCTGAATGGGCTGCGGGAGATGGCCGCGGAGGTCTTTCTGCTCAAGCGGGTACGGGAGCATAACCGCTTCGGCCTTTGGCCGTTCTCAATGGCCATGCACTGGGGCGTCTACCTCTTGTTCTTCTGGTTGATCCTCCTGGCGGTGGAGAGCCTGGGGGGCCGCAATGGGCTTGCCGCTTTCACCAATGCCATCGGGGCGGCCTCCTGGGTACTCGGCGCCGTTGGGACCCTGGGACTCATGCTCAGGCGGGCTGCCTGCCCCGAGCTGGCGGCTTACACCGCACCGGTGGACTACTTGCACCTCCTCTTCTTGTTCGGAATCTTTGCTACGGGTTTAGCCGGATGGTTCACGGGCCCGGCCTATTTCGAGGCCGTGCGCCGTCTGGCCAACGGTGCCCTCTCCCCTGGCGACCTCCCCGTGGCGGGATCTGCCTGGGCCAGCGCGCATCTGGTTCTCTTCGCCCTTTTCCTCATCTACATGCCTTTCTCACGGCTCTTCCATTACGCGGCCAAGTACTTCACCATCGACAAGGTCCTCTGGGACGACCTCCTGAATGCCCGCGGGTCGGAGATCGAACGGCGGGTAACGTCCCAACTGCGGTACCGGCTGACCTGGTCGGGGCGGCACATCGCCCCGGGCCAGAGCTGGGCCCAGGAGGTCACCATCACCGATGCGAGGGAGGGCAAGGCATGACCCCACGCAGGGTTACTCCCAGGGACATGGCCAGAAAAGGGGATCAACCGCTGGTTTCCCTCCGCGTCGAGGACCTGATGTCTATTCCCCATCTCGAAGAGGAAGACCCTATCCAGCCGCCCCCTCCATCCTGGGCGGAGAAGTACGACCGGAGTCTGGACGGCTTTACAACCGTTGGCCTTACCAAACCCCGGACTCCGGAAGAGGAAGATGACCTGGTCAGCCGGTTCCTGAGCGGTCTCAAAAAACTGTTCGATCCGCAGGAAAACTGGACCTTCTGCCAGCCCCTGCGGCTTTCCCTTGAATACTGCATGAAGTGCCAGACCTGCTCGGAGGCCTGTCATGTCTACCTTGCCAGCGGCCGGCAGGAGATCTACCGCCCCAGCTACCGGGCGGAGGTCCTGCGGCGGATCTGGCAGCGGTACTTTACCCCCAGCGGCCGGCTCCTGCGCTCCTTGGTCGGCGCAGATGTGGAACTCAACTGGCAGACCATCGCGCGCCTGGCTGAGTCGGCCCACCGGTGTACCCTGTGCCGCCGGTGCACCCAATACTGCCCCATGGGAGTGGATAACGGCCTCATCACCCGGGAGCTCCGCAAGCTGCTGAGTCAGGAGTTGGGGATTGCCCCCGCCGAGATCATCGAAAAGGGCGCGGTGCAGCAGCTTCGGGTCGGCTCGTCCACCGGCATGCGGCCGTCCGGTTTCAGGGATACCATCGAGTTCCTGGAAGAGGAGATCGGCGAGCGCATCGGCCGCCCCATCAAGATCCCGGTGGACAAGAAGGGTGCCGACATCCTCCTGCTCCACAACGCCGGCGAGTTCCTCTCCTGGCCGGAGAACCCGGCGGCGTTTGCCATCCTGCTTGATGCCGCGGGGATCAGCTGGACCCTGTCCAGCGAGCCCCTGGGGTACGACGCGGTCAACTACGGCCTGTGGAACGACGACGTCGAGTTCGCCCGCATCGCGGTCCGCCAGGCCCGGATCGCCAAGGAGTTGGGGGTCAAGAAGATCGTCATCGGCGAGTGTGGCCATGCCACCAAGGCCATGGTGGTCATCGCCGACCGGGTGCTGACCGGGGATCTGTCCAGTTCTGAAATCCCCCGGGAAAGCTGCCTGCCGCTGCTGGCGGAGATTGTACGCAAGCAGGCCATCCGGTTTGACCCCAGCCGCAACAACTTCCCCGTGACCCTGCACGACCCCTGTAACCTGAGCCGAGCCATGGGGATTGTGCAACCGCAGCGGGAGATCCTGAAGGCAATCTCTCCCCAGTTCCGGGAGTTGACCCCCAGCGGTGTTCACAACTATTGCTGCGGCGGGGGTTCCGGCTTTGCCATCTGCAACTCGTACAACTTCCCGACCTGGCGGCACAAGGTCGGCGCCCGGATGAAGGTGCGCCAGGTTCTGGAGGCCTTTGCCCAGGAGCTGGATCCGGAGCGGTATCCCTTCAAGTACGTCTGCGCTCCGTGCTCGAACTGCAAGGGGACGCTCCGGGATGCCATCTCGCACTACGGACTGTGGGAGAAGCACCGCGTTAACTACGGCGGTCTGGTGGAACTGATGGTCAACGCCATGGCCGACCTGGACAAACCCTTCATTGACTTCGAGGATTTCCACTGAAACATCTCTCTGACCTGAAATCTCCCTGATTTCGACGGAGGAAGGCCGTGCCGGGATTGAACCTGGAGGATCTCCTGTCCGAGCGGAAGGGTGCCATTGTGGAGGCGTGGCTGGACCTTACCCTACAGGCCTACCCCCCGGAAGCGGTAAGGTTCCTGAGATCGGAGCCGGATCCCTTTGCCAATCCGGTGGGGAAGGCTCTCCGCCGGGACCTCGCCGGCCTCTTCGAGGGATTGGTCTGCAAGGCGGGGTACGGGGAGGTCCATCCCTTCCTGGATGAGGCCATGCGGATCCGGGCGGTGCAGGGTGTTCCCCCGTCGCAGTCCATCGGCTTTCTCTTCCTGCTGAAGACCGTGGTGCGGGCGGAACTGGCCGGCGCCTTACAGGAAGGCCAAGTCACCCCGGATCAGTTGTGGGCCTTTGACGCCCGGGTCGATGAGTTGGCCTTGAGCGCCTTCGATGTCTACATGCAGTGCCGGGAGCGGATCTATGAGGTCCGGGTGGGTGAGGTCAAGAACCGTACCTTCCGGCTGTTGCAGAAGGCGCATCTCCTGGTGGCCGGGCCGGAGGCGGGGCCGAGCGATGCCCGGGCCGGTAACCACACCGGACCTCACGACCCGGATGAAACGGGGGGTTGATGCATGTCTTGGGCATTCCTCTTCGGCGTTGTCATCCCCTACGCGGCCCTGGCGGTGTTCCTGGCCGGCGTGGTCTACCGTGTTGTGAAGTGGGCGAGCGCTCCGGTGCCCTTCCGCATTCCCGTGACCTGCGGGCAGCAGAAGTCCCTACCCTGGATCAAGGCCAGCAAGGTTGAGAACCCCTCGGGGCCGTGGGGCGTGCTGGCCCGCATCGCCCTGGAGGTGCTGTTCTTCCGCTCCCTCATCCGCAACACCAGGGCCGAACTGCGGCCCGGCCCGAAGCTGGCCTACCACTGGGAAAAGTGGCTCTGGGTGGGGTCGCTCGTCTTTCACTGGTCCGTGCTGATCATCCTGATCCGGCACCTCCGGCTCTTCACCGAGCCTGTGCCAGCCTTCGTCAGTGGCCTGGAGGGGCTTGACGCGTTCTTCCGCCTTGGCCAGCCGGTCCTGTACATGACCGATGTGACCGTGGTTGCGGCCGTGACCTACCTTTTGATCCGGCGGGCCCTGATCCCACGGGTGCGGTACATCTCTCTGCCCGGGGATTACATCCTGCCCCTACTGATCCTGGCCGTGGCCCTTAGTGGCATCCTGATGCGGTACTTTCTGCGGGTCGATGTGCCCTCGGTCAAGGAGCTGGCCCTGGGGCTGGTCACCTTCCGTCCCCGGGTGCCCGATGGGATTGGCGCGATCTTCTACATCCACCTGTTGTTGGTGAGCCTTCTGCTCGCCTGCTTCCCCTTCAGCAAGCTGGTGCACATGGCGGGCATCTTCCTCAGCCCCACCCGGAACCTGGCCAACAACAGCCGGGCCCGCCGGCACGTGAACCCCTGGAATTACCCGGTCAAGGTCCACACGTACGCGCAGTACGAGGAAGAGTTCCGGGAGAAGATGCGTCTGGCCGGGATACCGGTGGAAGAGGAGGGGGCGTGATCATGTCTTTCCAGAAGAAGCCGGACGAACTGGCCAGAATCGACTACAACCCTCCTCTAACCGGGTGGATGGATACCCCAGTGGAGCTCCGGCGGGGCTTCTGGCTCTATCCCGCGAAGCCCAAGAACCTCCAGGCCCTGGGGCTTCCGAATCCCCATGAGTGGTCGCCGGAGGACGCTGACTGGAAGCTCCCGGAGAACTGGAGGGAGATCATCATCGAAGGGCTGCGGGAGCGGCTGGCCCGGTACCGCTCCCTGCAGATCTTCATGGACGCCTGCGTCCGCTGCGGCGCCTGTGCCGACAAGTGCCATTTCTTCCTCGGCACCGGTGACCCCAAGAACATGCCGGTGCTGCGGGCAGAACTGCTCCGTTCGGTCTACCGGAAGGATTTTACCACCGCAGGGAAGATCCTGGGCCGGCGGGCAGGTGCCCGGGATCTCACCCCGGAGGTGATCAAGGAGTGGTTTTACTACTTCTACCAGTGCACCCAGTGCCGGCGCTGCGCGGTCTACTGCCCCTTCGGAATCGACACCGCGGAGATCACCCTCCTCGCCCGGGAACTCCTGAGCCTGTTGGGCATCGGCATCGACTGGGTGGCAGCCTCGGTGGCGAACAGCTACCGGACGGGGAACCATGTGGGCATTCAGCCCCATGCCTTCCGGGAGATGATCGAGTTTACCGCGGACGAGATCCACAGCCTCACGGGCATCAAGGTGGAGCCCACCTTCAACCGCAAAGGGGCCGAGCTTCTGTTCGTCACCCCCTCCGGTGACGTCTTTGCGGACCCCGGGACCTACACCCTGATGGGCTACCTGGTGCTCTTCCACGAACTGGGCCTGGACTACACCTGGAGCACCTACGCCTCCGACGGTGGGAACTTCGGCCTTCATCACTCCCACGAGCTGATGAAGCGGCTGAACGCCAAGATTTACGCCGAAGCGGAGCGGCTTGGGGTGAGGTGGATCCTGGGCGGTGAATGCGGCCACATGTGGCGCGTGATCAACCAGTACATGGACACCCTCAACGGCCCGGCCGATTTCCTGGAGGAGCCGGTCTCCCCCATCACCGGGACCAAGTTTGAAAACGCGCGGACCACGAAGATGGTTCACATCTGCGAGTTCACCGCCGACCTCATCCGGCACAACAAGCTCAAGCTGGACCCGAGCCGCAACGACCACCTTCGGGTCACCTTCCACGACTCCTGCAATCCGGCCCGGTCCATGGGCCTGTTCGAAGAGCCGCGGTACATCATCCGCAGCGTTTGCAACCATTTCTATGAGATGCCGGCGAACACCGTCCGGGAGCATACCTTCTGCTGCGGGTCGGGCGGCGGCCTCAACGCCGACGAAAACATGGAGATGCGCCTCAGGGGCGGGCTACCCCGGGCCAATGCTGTCCGGCACGTCCATGAGAAGTACGGGGTGAACACCCTGGCCTGCATCTGTGCGGTGGATCGGGCGGCCCTGCCCACCCTGATGGATTACTGGGTTCCCGAGGTGGACGTGGCCGGGGTCCACGAGCTGCTGGGGAACGCCCTGGTCATGAGGGGCGAGAAGGAGCGCACCACCGACCTGCGCGGGCGTCCCCTGAAGGGGAGGGGAACCGGTGATGTATGACGCGGGCAAGATCATTCCAGGGCTGGTGGTTTTTGTCGGACTGGCGACCATCCCGCTGTGGTACAACGCCGGGAAGGTGGTAGGCCGGACGGCCCTGAACCTGGGGAGGCCGGTGATTCAGGCGTTGCCGGAGCGGGCGTGCGTGGAGCCGGCGGCGTACATGCGGACCTCCCACATGCAGCTCCTCAAGCAGTGGCGGGACCAGGCCATCCGGGAAGGAAGACGGTACTACGTGGCGGGCGACGGTAAGCGGTACGAGATCAGCCTGCAGAACACCTGTCTCCGCTGCCATGCCGGTGCCAACCCGGCCGGGGGCGGGATCCAGGCGGCCGCGGACCAGGTGACAGTGGTCCAGGCGGGTCAAAGCCACTTCGACGAGCCCAAGTTTTGCGCCACCTGCCACCGTTACGCGGATGTAAAGCCGGACTGCTGGAACTGTCACATCGGGTCCGGGGAGGGGGGTCAGTGATGGACGCGACCCGCAGGCGCTTTCTGCGGATGGCTGGGGCCACCGCGGCGGGGCTTGCCCTTTTCCCGGTGGCCCGGGCCCTGGCAACCGGTAAGGGGAGCGCGGCTGGTACCGGGGCAACGTTGCCGGCCAGGAAGTGGGCCATGGCCGTGGACATGAAGAAGTGCCGGGCCACCGAGGGGTGCCGGCAGTGCATGCGGGCGTGTCACCTGACCCACAACGTCCCGCAGATGGGAGACTCCAATGAGGCGGTCAAGTGGATCTGGGCGGAGCTCTTCCCTAGCGTATTTCCCAGCCTGGGCCACGACACCATCGACCAGGAGCTGGAGCATAAGTCCTTCCCCGTGCTTTGCAACCATTGCGTCAACGCACCCTGTGTGCGGGTCTGTCCCACCCGGGCCACCTTCAAGAGGGAAGACGGCATCGTCATGATGGACTATCACCGGTGCATCGGGTGCCGGTACTGCATGGCGGCCTGCCCCTATGGAGCCCGGAGCTTCAACTTCCGGGACCCCCGGCCGTCTCTGAAGGAGATCAATCCCGCCTATCCCACCCGGGAAAAGGGTGTGGTGGAGAAGTGCAACTTCTGCGCGGAGCGACTGGCCGCCGGAGCGCCCCCGGCCTGTGTGGCGGCGTGTCCGCACGGTGCGCTGATCTTCGGCGATCTGGAGGACCCCGGCTCCGAAATCCGGCGCATCCTGCGGACTGCCCATGCGCTGCGCCGCAAAGCCGAACTGGGTACCGAACCGAAGGTTTACTACTTGCTGTAGCCTGCGGGAGGGGCGGCCATGCTGGAAAAGGCTTTCGAGGGAAGCAAGAGGTACTGGTCGTGGGTGCTGCTGCTCATCGCGCTCAGCGGTGCGGGCTTCGCCGCCTACCTGGTGCAGCTGCGCCAGGGCCTCACCGTCACGGGCCTGAGCCGGGACATCTCCTGGGGCCTGTACATCGGTCAGTTCACCTTCCTGGTGGGGGTGGCCGCTTCTGCCGTTACGGTGGTTCTGCCGTACTACTTCCATAACGTCAAGGCCTTCGGGCGGATGGTCGTCTTTGGCGAGCTGCTGGCCGTGGCCGCGGTGATGATGTGCATCCTGTTCATCGTGGTGGACCTGGGCAAGCCCATGAGGCTCTTCAACATCCTGGTCCACCCGGCGCCCCAATCCATCATGTTCTGGGACATGGTTGTCCTGACGGGCTACCTGTTCCTCAGCCTGATCACCGGGTGGAACCTGCTGGAGGCGGAGAACAAGGCGGTGCCGCCGCCGGCGTGGGTGAAGAAACTGGCCTACGTCTCCATTCCCTGGGCCATCAGCATCCACACGGTGACGGCCTTCCTCTACGCCGGTCTTCCAGGCCGGCACTACTGGCTGACCTCCCTGATGGCGGCCCGGTTCCTGGCCTCTGCCTTCGCTTCCGGTCCGTCCTTGCTGATCCTTCTGTGCCTGCTCATCCGGCGGTTTTCCCGCGTGGATGTGGGCCAGGAGGCGATTCGGAAGCTGTCGGTGATCGTGACCTACGCCATGATCGTCACCGTCTTCTTCGTGGGGCTCGAGTTCTTCACCGCCTTCTACAGCCGCGTGCCGGGGCACATGCACCCCCTGCAGTACCTCTTTGCCGGTCTCGAGGGGCATCGGGGGATGGTTCCCTGGATGTGGACCGCCGTCGTCCTGGCCCTGGTTGGCCTTGGCCTGCTTCTCAATCCCGGGACCCGGGAGAAGGAGAGCACGCTGGTCCTCGCGAGTGCGGCGGTCTTTATCTCGCTGTGGATCGAGAAGGGCCTGGGTCTGATCATCGCGGGGTTCACCCCCAATGCTTTTGAACGGATCACGGAGTATGCACCCACCGCCCTGGAGTTCCTGATCACCCTGGGCGTCTGGGCGTTGGGCCTGCTGCTGTTGACGGTGCTGTGCAAGATCGCCGTTGCCGTCAAGGAAGCGGCGCAGTGAACCGCCAGAGCTGGCCGGAGATTGTGAAGGAAGACACGAAGTCGATGCCAAATAGCGGTGCAGGGGGCTCCCTGGAGGTGAAGGATCGAGCCATGGCACTGACGGCCGGCCAGCGAGAGAAGGTGCAGAAAAAGGCGACAGAAGCCGGAATGGATCTAGATCTTACCGACCAGCACTGGGAGCTGATCGAATTCGCGCTGGGGTATTACCGGCGGCATGGAACCATGTGCAACCTCCGTACCCTCATCCGCGAGAGTGGCTACGAGAAGAAGGCTGTCTACCGGCTGTTCCCCGGCAACCCTATCCGGAGAATCTGCGCCCTGACCGGGCTGCCGATGCCTCCGGAATGCTGACCGCTCCCAGGGAGGCGATACGGTGTCTGGTACGGTGCCGGAAGGGCTACCGATGTGCCGCTCCCTGTTGGGGGGGCGGTATCCGAGCCCTGTGCGGGAGCTCCTGCGCAGCCGGTATCCCATCGGGATGTATGAAACCGGCCTTGTAGACAACGCCACCGCCTGGGGCCACGGGGGGTACGTCCTCTTTTCCGAACTGCCGGCCGGCGTGGCCCACCGGTCCAGCCGGCGTCCGGAACTGGCGGAGGAATCCATCCTGGTCCGGATCCTGGCCCCGGTGGGCGGCTGGGTATCGGCGGACCTCCTTGACCGGCTGGCGGACGCAGCCGACCGCTACGGTCACGGCCTGATGCGCGTGACCACCGGCGGCACCATCGAGATTTACGTCCCGAGGGAAAACGTGTTGCCCCTGGTAGAGGCGCTGAACGCATGCGGTCTCGACGTGGGTTCCACCGGGGACGGCCTCCGGGGTGTGACCGCGTGCTGTGGTCCTGCCCGGTGCGACGCCGCCTTGGTGGATGCCACGGGGATTGCCACCTACCTGGGCGAGCGTTTTATTGACGAGCAGCAGTATCCGGGGTTTCCCCACAAGTGCAAGACCGCCGTAGCCGGCTGTCCCAACGACTGCATCCGGGCCATGACCCAGAAGGACCACTCCTTTGTGGGGGTTTACCGCGGCCTGCCCCAGATAGACTCCGACCGTCTCTGGGCTTGGGTGAGCCGCGGCGGGGACCTGCAGGCACTCATGCGGGCCTGTCCCGGGGGCGCCATTGTGGTCGAAGGCAGTCGGGCCCGCATCGATGGTGCCCGCTGCATTCACTGTATGGTCTGTATCAACCGCTGCCCCGCCTTCCGCCCGGGAAAGGAGCGGGGAGTCGCCTGGGTGGTGGGCGGCAAGTACGGTTTCCGGGGACCCGGGGGCGCCATGGTGGGCCAGGTGCTTTGCCCCTTCATCCCCGTAGAGGGTGAGGATTACACCCGAATTGGCGACATTTTCGGGCGCTTCCTGGATGTGTGGTGCGACCGCGGACTGACGAAGGAGCGCATCGGGGACTTCATCCTCCGCTTTGGCGCGCGCAACATCCTCCGGGAGATGGGCCTGGATCCCGAAGGGGGGCATCGAGATGGCGCCCCTGCCGGCGGGCATCATGCCTGATTTCCGCGACACGCTCCCGGACCTGCTCAAGGAGAACTACGGCAAGTGGGTCTGGCATGAGCCCCTGGCTCCGGGGGTCTACCGGCACCTGACCGCCGAGGGGGTCGAGTGTATCACGGTCCGGGTGCAGCTCCCGCCGGGCGGGCTCCTTTCGGCCGAGACCCTGCGCCTTTTCTCCGGCTGGATCCGGGAGTACGCCCAGGCCGGACGCTACACCAGCCGCCAGGGCTTCGAACTGGTGGGGGTGATCCCCGGCCGGTTGACCGCACTGCTGAGCGAGATCCGGGATCACGGTTTTGCAGTGGGCGGGACAGGCCGGTCCCTTCACCAGCTCAAGGGCTGTAACGGCTATATCCACTGCCAGAACGCGGCGGTGGACCCCCCCAGCGTCATGAAGGTCCTGGGGGATGTCCTTTACGATGACCTGACGGCCGGCCGCTACCCGGCTCCCCTGAAGATTTCCGTCAGCGGTTGTCCCAACCAGTGCGGGGGGGCCGTTGAGGCTGATATCGGGATTTCAGGGGTATACCTTGACCCCCCCGAAGTGGACGACCGCCGGCTGGCAGCCTCTTCCCCTGACTACGGCCTGCTATGCCGTTTGTGCCCCCGAGCGGCCGTCCGGGTCCGTTCCCGTCCGTCGGGGAAATCCATCATCATCCGCGCCGAACGCTGTATTCGCTGCGCCTCTTGTGTAATGGTCGCGCCGGAGGGCATCGCCATGGGCTCCCGCCGCGGCGTGGCGATCCGGGTTGGAGGCCGGGGGCCCGACGGCAGCAGCCCGCCGCGCTTCGGCCAGGTGGCCGTCCCCTATCTGCCGGCTGAACCCCCGGATTACGCCGCGGTGGTGGCCAAGGTCCGGGCGATCGTGGCGCTGTGGCAGGCCCGGGCCCGACCGGGGGAACGGATAGCCGGTTACGTCGACCGGGTAGGGTGGGACGAGTTCCTGAGGCAGATCGGCGTCGGGGCAGGAGGGACCTAGCGGGACTTTCCGGCTTATGCGAGGATTCGAGCCGCAAGGTCAGACGGCCGGGATCTTTGCTCCGCCCGATGGCCCCGGTTTTATCTACGCGGTCTTCCGGTGGTCCATCACGGTCTTGAGGTAATGGGGCGACACGTTCACCTGGGCGGCTCGAAAGAGCGACTTCTGCTCCTCCTTCAGAAAAACCTCCGCGCGGAGCGGTTGGAGGAATGAAAGGGGGCAGCGCGATGCAGCCGGATGGGACCTCGGGCCGCGGCTGGCCTTTCGGGCCGGTGCCCAGGTTGGTCATCGCTGCCCCCCACGGGGGCTCGGGCAAGACCACGGTAACCCTGGGGCTGGTGGCGGCCCTGGCCGCCCGGGGCCTTACGGTGCAGCCATTCAAGAAAGGCCCTGACTACATCGACCCGGGTTGGCTGGGGAAGGCGGCCGGCCGGCCCTGCCGAAACCTTGATCGGTTCTTTTGTACTCCGGATCAGCTCGTGGCCGCGTTTGTCCGCGGGGCCCGGGGCGCTGATGTGGCAGTGATTGAGGGCAACCACGGCCTATACGACGGGCTGGATATGGAGGGGTCCGGAAGTACGGCGGAGGTCGCCCGGGTTCTGGCCGCGCCGGTGATCCTGGTGCTGGATACGACCCGAATGACCCGCAGTGTGGCGGCGTTGGTCCGGGGCTTCCAGGACTTCGATCCCGGGATCCGGATCGCCGGGGTGATCCTCAACCGGGCGGCCGGCCCGCGTCACCGGTCCATCCTCACGGCTTCCCTGGAGAAGTACTGCAGGGTGCCGGTGCTCGGCCTTTTGCCCAACAGCCGGGAACTGTCCATCCCCGTCCGGCACCTGGGCCTGGTTCCGGCCGCGGAGGCGGAACGGCAGGAACGGATTTTGGAGTGGGGCCGCTGGATTGCCGCGAAGCATCTCGATCTGGAAGGGATCCTGGCAGTGGCGCGGTCGGCGGGAGAACTGCCGCCTGCTGCCGTCCCCGCCGCTCAACAGAACCACGGCGCCACAGAGCCGGCGGCCTTATCCCGGGTACGGATCGGCTACTTCGCCGATGTGGCGTTCCACTTCTACTACCCCGAGAACCTGGAGGCCCTTGCGGCTGCCGGGGCAGAACTGGTAACCATCAGCCCGCTGGCAGACCCCGACCTGCCGCCGGTGGACGCTCTGTACCTGGGTGGGGGCTTCCCCGAGCTCGTCGCCGGTTCGCTGGCCGCCAACGGCCGGTTCCGGGTGGCGGTGCAGCAGGCCGTGAAAGCGGGGATGCCCGTCTACGCGGAGTGCGGGGGGCTCATGTATCTTTGCCGGACCCTGGTCTACCAGGGTGTGGAGTATGAGATGGCCGGCGCCCTCCCGGCGGACGTGGTGGTGGAGCCAAAGCCGCAGGGGCACGGCTACACGCTGATGGAGGTGGCGGGGGAGAACCCCTTCTTCCCCGTTGGCGCCGTCATCAGGGGGCACGAATTCCACTACTCCCGGTTGGTCAACCTGGACCGGAGCCAAACCCGTTTTGCCTACCGGGTCCGGAAGGGAACCGGGATCGATGGTCAGCACGACGGGTTGGTCTACCGGAATGTGCTGGCGGGCTACAACCACCTTTATGCCCTCGCCGTTCCGGGATGGGCAGAGGCCCTGGTTTCCCGGGCGGTCGCATACCGCAAGGCCCGCGGGGCCGCTGCCCGTGGGTAGGGACAACAGCCGTTGGTTTGGGGGGTGACCGGGTGCTGGGTGAGCATCTCAAGAAGTTGCGTCTGGAGCATGGCATGAGTCTGGAGGAGCTGTCCGACCGGCTGGACATCCCAGTGGATTGCCTCCAGGAAATCGAAGAAGGTACGCGGCGGCTCTCGCCAACCACCATCAAGGAGGTTGCCCAGATTTTCGGCGTCCCCGAGGAGTCGCTGCGGGTCCTGGATCAGCCCCCGGCCCCCCTCCCCATGGAGATTCCGCCCGAGGTGACTCCCGAGGGGATTGGCCGGAAGATCCGGGAGCTTCGGACGGCCAAAGGGCTGACCCTGAGCGAGATGAGCCGCCGATCTGACCTTTCCCTGGCCCATCTGAGTGAGGTGGAAAGGGGCCGATCGTCGGCCTCCCTCAAGACCCTCGAGCGGATCGCCGAGGTCCTCGAGGTCCCCGTGGCCGTTCTGGTGGGCCGGGATGAGTGCGATCCCCTGGGCGAACGGGTTCGGCGGCTCCGGGAGCGGGTGGGCCTTACTCAGAAGGAGCTGGCGGAGCTGGTGGGGGTCTCCCACACCCTGGTGGGGCAGATCGAGAACGGCCGGCTGCAGCCCTCGGTGGCGACGCTCACCCGGCTGGCTATAGCCCTGGGGGTGTCCCCCTGCTACTTCCTCATCGAAGAAGAAGACGTTCCCCGGCGGCGGACTCCGCTGGACGACGCGATGACGCGGGCGCTGGGCTACCAGGAGGTGCGGGATTTCCTGCACCTGATGGGGGAACTGGACGACCCGGAGCGAGAGAAGGTTCTGGGCTTCCTTTCCTGGCTGACCGGCGGGCGCGGCCTGATTGGACGGGCCGGCGGGTGTTCCACCGACCCCGTAACCCAGGAACTCCTCCAGATCCTGGCCGGACTCAGCCCCGAGGACAAGGCTTTTCTGTTGGAGTCCGCCCGGTTTATCAGCCGCAAGGCCCGGGCCGATCGCAACGGCCCCAGGCCCGACGGCGACGGGGGCGGCGACCTGGTGTAAAGGGGAATGCAGGTGGGCCTGTTTTTTCCAATCGGTCTGAAACTGGCCAGACACGAGTGCCTGGTGGTAGGCGGCGGCGAGGTCGCCCAGCGGAAGGCCGAATCCCTGCTCCAGGTCGAAGCCCGGGTTACTGTCATCGCTCCTCAGGTGACCTCCCAACTGCGGGCCTGGGCGGAGGCGGGCGTCCTGCGCTGGATCCCCAGGGAGTACCGTTCCGGCGACGTGGACGGGTTTGCCTTGGTCATCGCCGCCACCGATGTCGAGGCGGTCAACCAACAGGTCGCCGCCGAAGCGCGGGCCAGGCGAGTTCTGGTCAACGTCTGCGATCAGCCGGAGCTTTGCGGTTTCATAGTGCCCGCAGTGGTCCGCCGGGGCAGCCTGACCCTGGCCGTCTTCACCGGCGGCCAGAGCCCCATGCTGGCCCGGAAAATCCGAGAGGACCTGGAGCGGCAGTAT
Organism: Bacillota bacterium; assembly: GCA_040754675.1. Lineage (NCBI taxonomy): Bacteria > Bacillati > Bacillota > Bacillota bacterium. The sequence goes on along the minus strand of JBFMCJ010000004.1, from coordinate 10,844 downwards.
GGCTTGGAGTACGCCGAGTTCCTGGAGATTCTCGGCTCCCTGCGGCGCCGGCTCAGGCGGGAGGTGCCCGATCCCCGGAAGCGCCAGGAAATCTACCGCCGTTTGGTCCATTCCGATGCCCTCGAGCGGCTTCGTCAGGGCCGGCGGGCCCAGGTGGAGGCCATGGCCGAGCAACTGATCGCCCTGGTCCGCGCGAATTCCGGGTAATCGAGCCCAAGACGCAGAGGTGTTGCCCATGGCCAAGGGGATCGTCTACCTCATCGGCGCAGGACCCGGGAACCCAAAGCTGATCACCGTCCGCGGTCTGGAGTGCCTGCGCAGGGCCGACGTCGTGGTCTACGACCGGCTGGGCAGTGCCGAACTGCTCCGGGAAGTCCGGCCGGGGGGGGCGGAAATCATCTACGCGGGCAAGGTTGCCGGGCATCATACCATGCGGCAGGAAGAGATCAACCACCTGCTCATCCGCAAGGCGGAGGAGGGCAAGGTGGTGGCTCGCCTTAAGGGTGGCGATCCCTTCGTCTTCGGCCGCGGCGGCGAGGAGGCCGAGGCCCTGGCCGAGCGGGGAATTCCCTTCGAGGTCATTCCCGGCATTACTTCGGCCATCGCCGCTCCGGCCTATGCCGGGATTCCGGTGACCTACCGCAGCTGTGCCTCAACCTTTGCCATCGTCACCGGCCATGAGGACCCAACGAAGGAGCGTTCTGCGGTGGATTGGGCCCGCATCTCCACCGGCGCGAACACCATCGTCTTTCTGATGGGGCTTGCCAATTTGCAGGCTATTTCCCGGCGGCTGACGGCCCACGGCCGGTCCCCGGAGACCCCCGTGGCCCTGATCCGCTGGGGATCCCGTCCGGACCAGCGGACGGTGACCGGCACCCTGGCCACGATCACCGCGGAGGCCGCCCGGGCCGACCTGACGCCGCCGGTGGTGATTGTGGTCGGTGAGGTGGTGCGGCTCAGGGAAAAGCTGCGCTGGTTCGAAGACAGGCCGCTCTTCGGGCACCGGGTCGCCGTCATCCGTGGGTGGGATGGAGCCGGGATCTTGACCGACCTCATCGAACATCTCGGCGGGGAGGCCATCGACATCCGGATCATTGACGGGGCTGGACCCTCGGACAGGGAGGAGCTGGACCGGACGGTCCGCCGCCTGCGGGATTGCCACCTGGTCGTTTTCACCTCTGTCCGCGGGGTGGAGCGCCTCTTCAGTCGCCTGGATCTCCTGGGTCTGGACGCCCGGGCCCTGGCTGGCCCCCGGGTAGTCGCGTTTGGAAGCTGGACGGCCGCTGCCCTCCGGGCCCGGGGGATTCGCCCTGACTTTGCCGGTGAAGACCGTGGCCTGTTGAAGGAGATTCTCGCCGAACAGCGGATCAGCGCCGTCGTCTTCGCCGGCGCCCCGACGGTGGCCTGCTGCATCGAGATGTTTGGCCAGGACGCGGGCCCGCTGCCGGCGGGGGTCACGGTGGCCTGCCTGGATGAGGAGGCCGCCCAGATGGCCGCGGCCCTCGGGCTGGCGGTGCACGTGGTGCCGCCGGAGCCGACGGCCGCCGCCCTGGCCGATGGGCTGGCGCAGTACTTCCTGGGTCCCGCGAGGCCGCCGGGAGCTGGCCCTCTCCCAGCCGCAGCTTTCCGTGGGCTCAGGGGCGCCGGCCAGGAGCCGGGCCGGGCCCTCGACGACACCCCCTCGGATCTGGGCCACACCTGTGTTCCGCCTCGAACAGCATGAACCGCCAGGGACTCCCCAAGAGTGAGGCCCTGCCGAGTCACACTCGGCTTGACATGGGGAACAGGGGCTGAGCAGCACTGGCCGGTGCCGGTGGGCGGCCGTACGCCGGGACGGGCGGCACGACCCTGCCCGCCTCCGGACGGCGAACCCGGCGGGGCGGCAGCCTGGATCAACCGGCGGGGTGGTCGAGGTAGGGGGCGACGTACGGGTCCAGGTCCTCGATGGGCTGCGCCAGCGGCTCGATGTCGCCCCTTCGTCCGTAGACCAGGATGCGCACGTACTCGCCCCACACCCGTCGCCGGCCAACGTCGGTGCGCATCCAGTTGTGGCGGCCGACGACCGCGCCCTGGTACTCAGCGTTGAAGGTAAAGGGCCAGCAGTGCACGAGGCCCGGTAGGTGCCGGCGCAACGTCCGGTACTGGCGCCCGGCGGCGTGGCTCTTGCCGATGAACACCAGGCTGGCCACGCGGGAGAAGTCGAAGACGTTGCGGGCGAAGAGCACATTCTCCAGGGTGTTGGTGGACCGGTCCTCCACCACGACGGCCGACCGGGGAACCCCGCCCTCCACCAAGTGGCGGGCGATGACGTGGGCCTGGGGCTCGTCGCCGTAGCGCCAGCAGGGGTGCTGCCCGCCCCCGGGATCGTGACCTCCGGTCACCACCAAGACCCCGCCCAGCCCGCGCCGGTAGGCCTCCAGCGCGGTCTGCCAGTGCCGCGGGTGCGTTCCCCCGAAGACGAAGAGGGCATCGGCGGGCCGGGGCACGGTCTCGGGCAGGAACACGATCTCCGTCAGCCGCCGGGCGTGGTCCGGGGCCAGGGGCGGGACGCCCGGCTCGCGGGCGATGTGCCGGGCCACGGGGCTTCCTTCCGTCGGGTGGCCCGAGCCGCTTGGGGTGTCGCCCGTCATCGCCCCAGCGCCTCCCGCGCGTACGCCTGCAAAGCGGCCCGGGCGTCGCCCTTGGACTCCCCTTCCCAGCGGTCCGGGTCGCCCCACCGCGGCCAGCAGGTCGCGCCCCGCGGCGGACGGTCGGCCATCAGATGCCGAGGGCGTGGCAGGAAGACCTCTGGGCCGACGGCCGGAAACAGGGAGGAGATGAGAAAGGGCGGATCACCTCCGCGAAAGCGCTGCTGCGTGCCCACCAGCCAACGGGGACTGTCCGGCCACATATCCGGAGGAGTATCCGCCGGCCCTTTGGGTACTCCCGGAATCCTTAAACTCGTTGAAACAACGTGGCTGGGGCGCCTGGATTCGAACCAGGACTAGGAGATCCAAAGTCTCCCGTGCTGCCGTTACACAACGCCCCAGCGCCGCCCCCAGTATACCACAGCCCGCAGACGTGGTGGGCCGGCGTCCAGGGCCCAGCCAGGTCCCGGCCTTTGGCGACGCCGGCTCGAGCTCACGCCCCGGCGTGGGTCGGGGTCAGGAAGCGGCGAGCGAGCTCCAGGTCGGAGGGTTTGTCCACATCGATGCCGATCTCGGCGTACGGCGTCACGACCGCCTTTCCCCGGATGCCCAGCATGGCGCTCACCCTCTGCTCGGCGTCGGCGATGGAGAGCCTGCCCACCAAGAAACGCAGCACGGCCGCCAGACCAAGCAGCTTCGCCAGCGTCAGCGGGCTCTTGCGGGCGTCCAGAGCCGGCCCGAGAAGCCGTCTCGTGCGTTGGACGATGTCGCGGGCCACGACCATCACATTGCCGCCGGTAAACGTGCCGTCCGAAAGCCGCACCCAGGTTCGCCGCACGCCGGGATACGCCCGTTCGCCGGCCGACCGCTCCACCACCGCGTACCAGACGTCGAAAAGTTCGCCGCCCTCTTCGCAGCGCCGCACGAAGTCGTCCACCATGTGGGGCTGAAGAAGCGGGATGTCGGACGTCACCACCACGACGTGGCCGGTCTTCGAAGCGTGAAGTCCCCGCTCCAGGTTGTCGATGAGGCGCGCGCCCGGCTCGACGCCGACCACCTCGGCGGCGGCCGCCTGCGCCCCCGCCACCGCGGCCTCAACGACCGCCGGAGGCCCGACGCAGATGATGCGCCCGACCCGCCGCGCCCGGCTCAGCGCGCCGGTCACGTACGCCACCATCGGCTGCTTCCCGATGGGGATGAGCGCCTCGAACGCCTCCGAGCTTGCCTGCCTCAGCCGGCCGCTGTTGTCGGCGGCCGCCAGCACCAGGGCATCCAGCCTGGGCGAGAGCACGCCCGAACCGGCCTCACGACTCGCCGTCATACGGGGCTTCCTCACCTTCGCCGGCCACCGCAGCCGCCTTGTCGGCGCCTCTCTCGGCCCCCTTGGAGCCGGCAATCAGTTCCATGAGGGCGTTCTCCGCGCTCTCGATGTGTTCCCTGGCCAGCCTGGCGGCGCGCTCGGCGTCCCGGCTCGCAATGGCCTCGACGATGCGGCGGTGTTCCTCCAGCGCCCTGCGCATGCGTGGCCGGTGGGAGAGGGTCATCGTCCTGAACCGCATCACCTGTTCGCTCAGAAGGCTGAGCATGTGCTTGAGGCGGGCGTTGCCAGACATCTGGTAGATGGACTCGTGAAAGCGGGTATCCACCTCAATCAGGCGGGCCGTGTCGTTGGTGTCGATGCACTCGCCGTACTCCAGCAGGATGCGCTCGACCCGCTCCAGGTCGTCGTCGCTGGCCCGCTCCGCCGCCAGCTGGGCGGCCAGCGCCTCCAGAGCCCTGCGGACGTCGAAGATCTCCGCCACGTCCTTGAGGGAGATGTCCGCCACGTAGGCGCCCTTCCTCGGAATCATCACCACGAACCCGTCGTGCTCCAGCTTGCGGATGGCCTCCCGGACCGGAGTGCGGCTGACGCCGAGTTCGTCGGCCAGTTGAACCTCCATCAGCCGCTCACCCGGCTTCAGGGCGCCCGAGATGATGGCTTCCCGCAGCGCCTCGAAGACGAGTTCGCGCAAAGGCTTGTAATTGTCCAGTTTCAGCGGTGACAGCGAACCGGGCACAGCCGGTCATCCCCCTCCCGGCGGGGGCTGTTTGGTTAGATGGATTCTACAACAGGAAGGGCGCTCACGAACAGCCGGCTGTCAGGCAAGGCCTCCGCCAGCCGGCCGGCCAGGCGCCGCCGAACCGCTTCGGCCTCACAAGGCGGCGCGAGCCCGAACGCAGCACAGCCGCTGCCGCTCACGCTGACCCCCTCACATCCTGCCTCCTTCAGGATCTCCAGGATGCGGCCCGTTGATGGGCACAACCGGCAGGCGGCAGAAGCCAGGTCGTTCGCGATGTGACGGGCGGCCTCACCCATGTCGCCTTCGGCCAGCGCCCTCGCGAGATCCTCCACCTGACAACGGCCGCGCTGGCTCCGCGCGGCCGCACCGCCCTGTTCCTCGTCCCATATCCGGTAAGCAAGCGCTGTCGGGGCCGTCTCCGGCGGGGCCACGATGAGGCACGCTGCCGTCAGGCGGCTGGCCAGGGGCTCGAGCCGCTCCCCCTTCCCCCTGGCCCGCTGAACCCCGCCCCGCACGCAAAACGCCACGTCCGCCCCGACCGCCGCGGCCACGGCTTCGAGCTCCGCAGGCCCGAGGCCAAGCCCCCACAGCCGGTTTAGACCCCTCAGCGCCGCCGCAGCGTCTGAACTCCCGCCTCCAAGCCCTGCCCCGGCGGGGATGCGCTTGGTCAGCCGCAGGAAGACCGCGGGCATGTCGGACCTGCCTGCCCGGCGCGCCAGGGCAGCGGCCGCCCGCAGCACCAGGTTGCCGGACCGCGCCGCATCGGCGAGGGGCAGCACCTCGGTGAGCGCAAGCCCCGCCCTCTCCAGCGCCGCCGCCTCAGGCCCCTCCATCGCCAGCCCGACCACCCCGGGCGGCTGCCCGGCCCAGAGTTGCAGCGCCAGTTCGTCGGCGGGCTCGACGTTGGCCATCACGGTGTCAAGCTCATGGTACCCGTCGGGGCGCCGCCCCAGCACGCACAGCGCGAGGTTGAGCTTGGCCCGCGCCACCTCGACGAGGGCCTCAGCCGCCATGACCGCCCTGCGAGGCGATGGGAACGGCCGTGACGCCCCTGATGGCGCTTCCCGGAATGACGACGCCCACAACGTCCCGCAGCCAGCGCCACAGCCGCGTCGCCCCCGATACCGGCCGCACCGACGCGCCCGCCGACACCGGAACTCGCGCCACCTCCCGGCCGTCCAGCTCGGCCACCACCCACCCCACCTGCTGCCCCTTCGTGATCGGCGGTGCCACGTTATCGCGAAACACCAACCGCCTGCTGACGCCTTTGGGGTCGCCGCCGAGCGTCAGGACGTGCAGGGTTCGGGTGGCTCGAACGGGAACCGCCTCCGGCTGACCGCTGCGCAGCCGCAGTTCGCCCACTTTTTCGTCCGCCAGCGCCACCACCACGGGCCGGTACGCCCGGAACCCGAACTCCAGCAGCCTCGAGGCCTGGTCCACTCGGGTCTGGTCGCTGTCCATCTTCATGAGCGCGGCGATGAGCCTGCGGCCGTCCCGCGACGCCGTCGCCGCCAGCGAAAACCCCGCGTCCGCCGTGTGGCCGGTCTTGAGCCCGTCGACGCCCTCCACCGTGCCCACGAGCCGGTTGGTGTTGAACATGACGAAGCGCGGCTGCTCCCGGAACACCTTCTCCCGGATCGACGTCCAGGTCAGTACCTCGGGGTGCTCGCTGACCAGCGCCTTCGACATGATGGCGATGTCCCGCGCGGTGGTGATGTTGGGATCCTCGCCCTGCTCCGGCGGCAGCCCGTGGGAGTTGGTAAACCGGGTGTCCCGCATACCCAGCTCCTGCGCCCGCCGGTTCATCAACTCCACGAACGCGGCCTCCGTGCCGGCCACATGTTCGGCGATGGCCACCGCCGCGTCGTTGGCCGAGGCGATGGCGAGCGCTTCCATGAGCTGTTCGAGCCTCCACGTCTCCCCGGCCACCAGGTACACCTGGGAGCCGCCCATCGCCTCGGCGGCGCGGCTGATGCGCACCGGGTCGTTGAGCGAAACGTGCCCCCGCTTCACCGCGTCCATGGTCACGAGCATCGTCATGATCTTCACGATACTGGCCGGATGAACCGGCATGTCCGCGTTCTTCTCGAACAGCACCTGCCCGGTGTCCCCGTCGATGAGGATGGCGGCGGGTGCCGCGACGTCGAAGCCAAGGCGGTCAGGCGTATTGCGGGTCGCGGATTGTACCCCGGCCTCCGGTTCCCGCCCCGGCTCACCGCTGACGGTTCCCCTGCCCGGGGCCCTGCCGGTGCCGCCGCCGGTCAACCACAAAGCGGCAGCGGCACCGAGAGCCACCACCGTGGCTGTCAACCGCACCCACCCCTGCCCGAGAAGCGATCGGTCAGACCCGGCCCCTGACCGCTCGCGCCACTGCGAGGCCCACGTCTCCGGGGCGGGGCGGCCTGTGTCTTTGCCGCTGCGGCTGCGGCGGGGCGACCACGGCCGGTTCATCACGACAACCCCTTCCAACACGACGACATTCGCAACTGTTGAAAACCCGGCGGCTCCCTACGCCCCGTACTTGACCAGCCTCAGGGCGTGGGCCAGCATCAGGGGAAGCAACTCCATCGCCCGGATATGGCCCAGGCTGCCGTGGGCGCACTCGCCCTCCCCGAACTTGCGGATGTACCGGTCCTTACGGGCGGTTTTCGCCCACAACAGCACCGGAACCGGGTGCCAGCTGTGCGCCTTCAGCGCGGCCGGCGTGGAGTGGTCGCCGGTGATCACGAGGACGTCGGGCTTTCGCTCGACGAGTGCCGGCAACGCAGCGTCCACCGCCTCGATGACGCGGCTCTTGCGGGCCCAGTCACCGTCCTCTCCGGCGCTGTCAGTGCCCTTGATGTGGATGAAGAGGAGGTCGTACTGGTCCCAAAGCTCCAGCGCCTTTGCCACGGCGTCCTGCGGCTGAGGCCCCGGAACGAACGGCTCCATACCCACCAGGCGCGCCAGCCCCCGGTACATGGGGTAGTATGCGATGGCCGCCGCCCGCAGCCCGAAGAGTTCGGGAAGCTGGGGCAGTGCAGGCTGACGGTCGAACCCCCTGAGCAGGACGGCGTTCGCCGGGTGCTCGCCTTCCAGCACATGGTTAGCCTGGCGGATAAACTCGTTGACAATACGCGCCGTTCGCTCCGCCTCGGGCTGAAGCGCCCGCACGGGCAGGGCTGGTACGCCCGTCTTCTGGGGGTCCGAGTCGCTCAGGTGCGGTGACAGCCCCTCGCCCGTGAAGATGACCACGGCCCGGTGCTGCATTTCGGGCGCCACGTGCACCGAGGCGCCGTCCAGCCGGATGCGCTGGTTCAGGAGCCCCGCCAGCCGGGCGCACTCCTCCGTCGAGATGCGGCCTGCCCGGCGGTCCGTGATGACGTCGCCCTGGCGGGTCGCGAAGTTGGCGCGGGCGGCCACGTCATGCGGCCCCAGGGTGAGCCCGACGCCCAGCGCGGACAACACCCCCCGGCCGACCACGTACTTCTGCGGGTCATAGCCAAACAGGCCAAGGTGTCCCGGCCCGCTGCCCGGCGTCACGCCGGGCGCCACCGGCACCGAGAGCCCGCATGACCCTTCGGCCGCAAGCCGGTCCATGTTGGGCGTCCGAGCCGCCTCGAGTTCCGTGAGCCCTGTATCCGGGTGGGGCAGGCCGCCGAGCCCGTCCATCACCAATAGCACCATCTTCCCGCCGGTTTGCGCCAGCGGCTGCAGCAACTCCAGCACCTTGCCACCCCTTCCCTGTCCCGGGCGGCGCACCGGCCCGGAACCGGAGTTGTCTTACCCCACCCACCGGGCACTTCCTGTCCCTCATAAGCTGCCCCGGGGCAGGCAGTGAATGCCAGCCTGGCCCCCGGGCGGGTTTCGGGGACGGGGGCGACAGGTAGCGGCCGGCACACCGTTGAATACCCTGCCGAGGGGACCTACATGCGCAGCACCGACCTCGCATTTCGCCGCATGATCCTGGGCGTGGCAGGCAACCCCGGCGTTACCCGCCTCGTGACCCGGCACGGCCTCACGCTGGGAGCGCGGCGGTTCGTCTCCGGAGAGACCCTGGAGGAGGGGATCCAGGCCGTGGCGGCACTGAAGGCCCGCGGCCTGCTGGCGACCCTCGACTACCTGGGCGAGAAAGTGAGCGACCTGGCGGCCGCCGGGCAGGCTTCGGCCACTTACCAGCGGATGCTGAGGGCCCTGGCGCAGTCGGGCTTCCAGCCCAACGTCTCCCTGAAGCTCAGCCAGTTCGGGCTGACCATCGACCGGGAGGCCTGCCTCGCCAACGTCCGGCACGTGCTGGAGGTGGCCGCAGAGGTCAACGGGTTCGTGCGCATCGACATGGAGGAGTCGTCGCTGGTCGATGCGACCCTCCAGATTTTCCGCACCGTGGCGCGCGAATTCCCCGGGCGTGCCGGGGTCGTGCTCCAGGCCTATCTGTACCGGACGGAAAGCGATTTAAAGGCGCTTCTCCCCATGGGGCTCAACGTCAGGCTCTGCAAGGGCGCGTACAGCGAGCCGCCCTCGGTGGCCTTTCCCCGCAAGCGGGACGTCGACGCCAACTACCTCAAGCTCCTGCGCATCTCGCTCAAGGAGGCCGCGTTCACCGCCGTGGCCACCCACGACGAGTCCATCATCCGGGCGACCGCGGAGTATATCCGGGAAATACGCTCGGCCGGCCGCTACGAATGGCAGATGCTTTACGGCGTGAAGCCCCGGCTGCAGCAGGCGCTGGTCGGCAGGGGTGAGCGGGTGCGCATCTACGTCCCGTTCGGCACCCACTGGTACCCGTACTTCGTGCGGCGCCTGGCCGAACGCCCTGCCAACCTGGCGTTCGTGATCCGCGGGCTGTGGGGTTAAGCCGGGACGGCGCCAGCGAGGCTGGCCTGCAGCGCCCGCACGAGTTCGCAAGCCTGCTCGTAGCGGCCGAAAGAAGGGATGACGTAGACGCCCGCAATGTAGGGCCGGGCGTCCAGGGCGGCCTGCAGCGCCACCTCCACGCCGACGCGCTCCGCGCTCTCCCCGGCCTTCCGCATCGCCTCCCGCACGCCCTCCGGGATCATGACGCCGGGCACCTCGTTGTGCAGGTACTCGGCATGCTGGTAGCTCCGCAGGGGCAGCACCCCCAGCAGGATGGGAAGCGGCGCGCCCCCGAGCCGGTCAAGGACGCGCAAAAGCGGGGCGGTCTCAAACAGCGGCTGCGTCATGGCAAAGTGCGCGCCGGCCTCGACTTTGCGCCGGAAGCGGCCCACTTCCGTCTCCAGGTCGTGCGATGACGGGTTGAGCGCCACGCCCACGAGAAAGCGCGTCGGCTGCCCGATGCTCTTACCCGCCACGTCCACCCCGTTGTTCAGCTGGGTCAGCACGCGCACGAGCCCGATGGAGTCGATGTCGTACACGGCGCTGGCGTGAGCGTAGTTGCCGAGCCCAGGCGGGTCACCGGTCAGGGCCAGGATGTGCCGGATGCCCATGGCGTGGGCGCCGAGGAGGTCGGCCTGGATGCCCATGAGGTTGCGGTCCCGGGTGGTGAAGTGCAGGATGGTCTCGAGGCTCTCTTCCTGCTGGATGAGGTGGGCCGCCGCCAGCGACGACATGCGCACCTGCGCCATGGGGCTGTCGCCCACGTTGACCACGTCGGCCCCCGCTTCCTTCACGGCCCGCGCCCCGGCCAGCAGCTTCTGGGTAACAGGCCCCCTGGGGGGATCCAGTTCCACGCTGACGACGAACACGCGTCCGAGCTTCTCGGCAAACCGGGAGACCGGGGCGGCCTCCTGCACTGAGGCCCGCGCCGGCACCGGCGAAGAGGCCGGGAACGCGGCGGCCGTCCCCGTCCCCACCGGCGAAGCCAGAGCCCCTGCCGCCGGGGGCACCCCGGAACCCGGGGCCCCCTGCGTTGGCCTCGGCCGCACGGTGATGACGGCCCGCCCTCTTCCCGCTTCCAGATCCGCCCGCCCTTCCAGGGCCCTGGCCCACTCTTCAGGCAGGCGGTGGCCGGCCTCGTTCAGGGCCTGGCGCATCGCCCGGACGTGGTCGGGGGTCGTCCCGCAGCAGCCGCCGACGAGGCTGACGCCCGGCTCCGCCGTGGCGCGCCTGGCAAACTGCGCGAAGTACTCGGGAATCGCCATGTACACGAACCGGCCGCCCACGATGGTGGGCAGGCCGGCATTGGGCATCGCCGAAAACC
>JBFMCJ010000003.1 GCA_040754675.1 Bacillota bacterium | reverse complement strand
GGCCGGCGCGGCCGAGCCGAGCGAGGTAAGCATCCGCCTTACAGCGGTGTTCGGCGTTACCATTCCCGTCATTGTCCGTCACGGCCAGACGACGGCCCGCGTGTCGCTGTCCGACCTTCAATGGGAGATGGATCCGGCCACGCGTACGCCCCGGGCACTGTCCCTGCGCATCGGTCGGACCGGCAGCCGTTCGGTATACGGCGATGTGACGGTGAGCCTCGTTACCGCCGACGGGCGTGAACAGATCATCGGCAGCGTCAACGGCATCGCGGTGTACACCCCCAACGCCTATCGGCGCCTCGAGGTACCGGTACAGGTGCCTCCAGGCTCGCTCTCCCGTGGGGCTCGCCTGCGGGTGACTTATCGCAACGGAGAAGACTCGGGGAACAGGATTCTGGCCCAGGTCGAAGTGGGGGTGCTATGACCGAGGCGTCCCGACCGTTCTTCCGTGCATGCGTACGTATCGGTTCTGGTCGCTGGTCCTCGCGGCAGTTGTGGCGGCGAGCGCTATCCTGCCGGCTGGCGCGGCCGCGGACGCTCCTGAGGCGTTTACCCAGGACCCGCAGGCCGAGCTGCTCCTGCTCGAGGTACAGGTAGGGCGCCTGAGCCTTGACGGCGACCTCCTTCCCGCTTACCGGGTTGCCGGAGGCGTGCTGATATCCCTGGGCCAGCTCAGCCGCCTGCTCGAGCTCGGCCTGACGGTTCTCCCCGAACAGGGCAGGGCAGAAGGGCTCGTGGGCCGCGATGCCCGGCGTTTTCTCCTCGATGCCGCGCGCGGCATGGTGAGCGTCGGGCGCGACCGCACCTCCTTCGATTCGGCGCGCGTGCGCATCGATGCCGACGATATTTACGTCGACGCCAGCCTGCTTTCTCAGTGGCTTCCAATGGAACTCGAGGTGGACTTCCCGGTCTCCGTACTGCGCGTCAAACCCCGTGAGCCCTTACCCGTGGAGCTACGTCTGGAGCGTGAGAGCCGCTGGAGAGAACTGCGATCCGGTCAACCCTTCCCGGAGGCCCCCTATCCTCATCTCCAAAAGCCGTACCGCCTCCTGGCCGGGCCGTTCGTCGATCCAAGCCTGAGGCTCAGCCTGCGCCGTGACGTGCAGGGAGAGCAGCAGACGCACGCGCAATACACCGTCTTCGCCACGGGCGAATTGTTGCAGATGACAGGAGCTGTCTTTCTCTCCGGAAACGAGAGCGACCCTCTGTCCGCTCTGCGGTTCACGTTGGGGCGCAAACAGCCCGAAGCGACGCTGCTCGGCCCGCTGAAAGCGCGCGAGTTTTCGCTGGGCCACGTCATCTACCCGGGCCTGCCGCTCGTCTCGTCCCCAAAAGTCGTACGGGGCGTGCATGTCAGCAGTTACCTCCTGAGACAGCCCGAGGAATTCGATCGGATCCAGCTCGAGGGGGCCCTCCCCCCGGGGTGGGCCGTCGAGCTCTACCGGGATGATCTGCTGCTGGACTTCCAGCAGCCAGGGCCGGATGCGAGGTATCGCTTCGAAAACGTGCCGCTCCGGTACGGCCAGAACGAGTTCCGGCTGATCTTCTACGGGCCGCAGGGCCAGATCCGCGAGGAAGTTCGGCGCTGGCACGTGCGGGACTCCCTCGTTCCGCCAGGCGACAGCTACTACCGGGTTACGGTAGGCGAGAGTGAGGACGGAAAGGAGCGTGTCTTTTTCCAGTACGACGAGGGAGTGGGGCGGCATCTTTCTGCCGGCCTCGCGCTCTCCCGTACCCTTGGGGATTTCGGCGAGGACGGTTATGCCACCCTGAGTCTCAGGGGCTGGAGCGGGGAGATGCTGACCCAAGCCGACGTGGCTTTGGCCGAGGGCGGCGGTTCGGCGGGCCGGCTCGCCTTGCACACGCGGTGGGGGAGGGTGGGGACTTCCCTGGAGCACGTGCGCCTTTGGGGCTTCTCCAGCGAAAAGTTTCCGGCCGGTGCTGATCCCATCGAGAGTCAAACCCGCTGGACCCTTGACTCGACGCTTCCTTTCCCGGCTTCCCCCGGCCTGGCTCTCAGTTGGGAAGTTCAGCAGGATCGGCTTCGCTCGGGAGAGGCTCTCACGCACCTCTCCGGCCGCGTCTCGTCTTCTTACAACGGGCTTTCGCTGACCAACTGGCTCGACGCCAGCGTGCGCCGCGCCGAGGTCTCTGCTCAAGGAACGCTCTTGATGGCCCGTCACCTCGGACGCTACACCGCTCGTGCGGACCTGCGCTACGATCTCGAGCCTCTCGCGCAGGTGCGCCAGGTCTCGATTAGCGTCAACGGCTCCCTGGCCGGCGGCTATACCTTCCAGTTACAGATGGACCGCTCCATAGATACGAACCGGTCCCGGTACGCGGTCGATCTGGTCCGAAATGCCGGAACCTATGCGGCAGGCATCGGTGCGGAGTACAGGACGAGTGGGGAAGTGGGGCTCCGCCTGAGCCTGTCCACGGCTCTCGGCCGCGAGGGGCACTCCGGAGAATGGCGCGCCGCCCCTTCGGGCACGGCACACATGGGAGCCGTCTCCGCCCGGGCCTTCGTGGACGCCAACGAGAACGGCGTGATGGACCCGGGTGAGGTGCCGATCGAGGGTGTCGCCTTTCTCGTCAACGGGAGCGTGCACCCGGCGAGGACCGACGAAAAAGGCGTTGCCATGCTTACCGGCCTGACCCCCTATCACGTCAACATCGTCGAACTTTCTCCTGCTACCCTTGAGGACCCGATGTGGCGTCCTGCGGTACAGGGATTCGGCATCATACCGCGCCCCGGCGCCACCCTGGCCCTCGATTACCCGGTCATCGTTGCAGGCGAGGTGAGCGGTACGGCCTACCTGCTTCATAGCGACGGGGCGAGGCAGGTGAGCGGCATGGAGCTTGAACTCGTCAACCCCCAGGGCGAGGTGGTCACGCGGACGAAATCCGCCTTTGACGGTTTCTTCCTCTTCGAGGACGTGCGGCCGGGGGACTACGAGGTGCGAATCGCACCCAGCCAGGTCGCCAGGCTGGGGTTGAAGCCAGTCCCCCCACAACCGGTCCACGTCCCTGCGGACGGGTCTCCGGTTGAGGAAGTGCGCATGGTCGCAGAGGTGGCTCAACCCGCCACTGGCGTCAGCCTGGCGTTGGAGGAGGGCTTGCCGATCCAGGAGCAGCCCGCGATCGAAGAACGCCCCCTGGTTGAAGAACGCCATCTCGTCGAGGAACGGCCCCCCACCGAAGAACGCGTGTTGTTGCCCGCCGAAGAGGGGCCTGCCGCCATCGAACACCCTCCGGAAGGAGAGACACCTGCCGAAACGCCGGTGGCGCGGGCCGCCCGGGTGACCGTTTCCCGCGAACTCGTCATTTACGCGTGGCCCGGAGACACGCCCTCTCAAATCGCCTGGGATTTCGCAATGCCCCTCGAAGCTATCCTCGGGAGCAACCCCGGGCTCGCCGACGCTCACCGCATCGGTGCCGGGCAGGAAGTGCGCATCCCGGGATTGGCGGCCGAGCCCTACGTCATCCAGCGGCAGGACACCCTCTTCTCGATCGCTCGCGCCCATGGCATACGGCTGGCCGGGCTGTTGCGGATGAACCCCCAGATCACCGACCCCGATCGCATCGCCAGCGGGCAGGCCATCTGGGTCCCCGTTCCCCGGGGCAGACCTTACGACATTCGGCCCTACACGGTACAGCGGGCCGACACTCTCTTCTCCATCGCCCGGACGTACGGCGTCACAACGGAGGAACTGTTGCGCCTCAATCCTCAGATAGCGGACGCCCGCCGGATCGTGGTGGGCCAGACCGTTTGGGTGCCCTCTGTGGAAAAGGAGACCATCACCGAGGCGCCGAAGGCGGCGACCAACGCACCAGCCGCCTCACCGGAGCTGGTCATCTACGCGAGAGCGGGGGATACGCCCTCTCAAATCGCCTGGGATTTCGCCATGCCCGTTGAAGCCCTTCTCAGGAGCAATCCCAGACTCACCGACGGCCGCATCGGTGCCGGGCAGAAGGTGCGTATCCCGGGGTTGGCCGCCGAGTCCTACACCATCCAGCGGGGGGATACCCTCTTCTCCATCGCTCGCGCCCGTGGCATAAGGCTGGCCGGGCTGTTGCGGATGAACCCCCAGATCACCGACCCCGATCGTATCGTCAGCGGCCAGGCTATCCGGGTGCCTGTTCCCTACAACAGGCCTTACGCAGTTCAGCCCTACACGGTGCAGCGAGGCGATACCTTCTTCTCCATCGCCCGGGCGCACGGCGTCACGGTGGAGGAACTGTTGCGCCTCAATCCTCAGATAGTCGACGCCCGCCGGATCGTGGTGGGCCAGACCGTGTGGGTGTCTTCTGCCAAACCGTGACCAACGTCGCATGGGGAAACAGGGCATGAACGAACAGTCCGAACCGCAGCACAGGCTTGCCCAGTATGGGCGCTCCCTGTGTTCGGTGGACCAATCCATGAAGGCGTCTGCTCCCTCGTACAGGTAATGGGCGGACGAGCCAGGGGACATTGACTTAGCCGTTAGCTTAGTCTACAGTTTTCGTGCGGGGAGAGAATGGCTGTGTCCATAACGGTTAACGTGCATCAGGCGAAAACCCACCTGTCGCGGCTGCTGGAGCGGGTGCGTCAGGGCGAGGACGTTGTCATCGCGAAGGCGGGGAGACCCATAGCGCGACTCATCCCGGTCCGGGAGGAAGTGGCGCGCCGTGTTCCGGGCAGCGCCAGAGGGCTCATACGGGTAAGTGCCGACTTCGATGCTCCGCTACCAGACGGAGTCCAGCGGGGCTTCGAACAATGAGAGCATTGCTGGACACACACGCTTTCCTCTGGTGGGTGACGGATGACCCGAACCTATCGCAACGCGTCCGGGAGGTCATCGGCGACGGACAGAACGAGATCCTCTTCAGCACGGCCAGCGCCTGGGAAATCGCCATCAAAGCAGGGCTCGGACGGGTGCAATTCCCGGCGGACCTCGAAGGCTTCATCACCGAGCAGGTGCACCGCAACGCGTTTGAGGTGCTGCCTGTACAGCTGAGCCACGCCCTCAAGGTTTTCGGCTTACCCGACTACCATCGTGATCCGTTCGACCGCATGCTGGTCGCACAGGCGCTGGTAGAAGGCATCCCGATCTTGAGTGCTGACTCGCAGTTCGCCCGCTACCCGGTCCAGGTCATCTGGTGAGAGGGTGCCGTTTATCTCGTGGCCGCTGCTCCTGCTGCCTGGCCAGCAGGGAGAGCGGCGCAAGCAGCGACGTGATCTTGACTCCCGGCAGCACCACGTCCGGTTTTGTCACCCCATCAGGCGTCGGCCCCCGGCTGGAGAAGGGCGCCACCGTATCATCCGAACGGTCGACCGCCCGGTGGTCATCGGCCGCGCCAGCGGTTATCGCGGCTGGATGAATCCCCGGCGTTGAGATGGTCATCGGCTCCGGCCCGTCGCTTCCCGCCGAGCAGCAGACCACCAGCCCGGCCCGCCAGGTCGGGCGTTACGCCCGCCTGACCGACCGAGAGCCCAGCAGCGAGAAGAGCGCCGCAAAGCCGGCGAGCACCAGCACTTCGTCCCAGAATGCCAGCGGCCCGAGCCCCCTCACCATCACGTCCGTCAGCGCCGTCGTAGCGTACGTCAGGGGCATGGCATAGGCGACCGGCTTCAAGATGGCGGGCAGGACCTTCACGCTCACCACGAGCCCTGACAGCACCGCCTGCGGGACGATGACAACCGGGATGAACTGCATCACCTGGAGTTCGCTTCTCGCGAACACCGACAGGAAGATGCCCAGGCTGGCCGCCCCCAGGGTCAGCACCAGTTCAATGAGGATGACCCACCCCAGGCTCCCCCGGTAAACGACCCCCAGAGCCCACACCACGAACGCCACCACGATGCCGGCCTGGGCCATCACAAAGGGGCTAAGCCCGGCCATGTACCCGGCTATCACTTCAACCGGCCGTACAGGCGAGGTAACCACGCGCACGAGGGTGCCTCGCTGCCGTTCCCGTAGAAAAGACGTTGCGGTGAGCAGGAAGACGAAGAAAAACGTGAGGTATCCCAGGAGTCCCGGCGCCAGGTAATCCGCCATGCGCATTTGTTCGTGCCCGTAGACGTACCTGACGCTGAAGGGCGGCGCCGCCGCGAGCCCGGACGGCCCCTCTCCTCCCACCCCTCCTGCCATCGCGCCAAGAGGGCCGCTCACCACAGCCGCCAGGCGGCCGGCCAACTCCGGCAGCAGGCGCCGGAAATCGCCCAGGATGCGTCCGGTCAGCTGGAACTCCGCCCCTTCGACCACGACTTCAACCTGCGGCCGCCTCCCGTGCACCGCCGAGCTGAACAGGTCTGCGGGCACGACAATGACGGCCGACGCCCGCCCCTCCTTGATGACCTGTTCGGGGGCCGCTGTCCCGGCGTCCACCACCTTCCAGGCGTCACCGGCCACGGGTTCGAGGAGGTTCACCGAAAACCAGGTGGCCAGGCGCTGGGTCGGCGCCACCACCGCGACTGAGGGCGGGCTCGACGGCCCTTCGAGCAGGTAGGTCACAAGGGCCAAAAGCGCCACGGGCACGATGAACATCAGCCCCACCGTGCGCGGGTCTCGCCGGATCTGGCGGAACACTCGCACCGCCACCGCCAACGTGCGCCGAACGCTGTTCATCGCCGCCCGTCTCCCCCCGCCGCGAAGTACAGGAATGCCTCTTCCATGTCCGCCGCACCCGCCTGCCTGAGCAACTCCGCCGGCGAACCGCCGGCGAGCACCCGCCCTGCCCGCAGCAGCGCGAGCCTCTGGCAGCGGCGGGCCTCGTCCAGGTGGTGGGTGGAGATGACCACGGTCGTTCCCTGGCCGGCGAGGCGCGCAAAGTGGGTCCAGAAGGTGAGGCGCAGTTCGGGGTCGACGCCCACCGTGGGTTCATCGAGCACGAGGAGCGCCGGTTCGTGGATCAGGGCGGCGGCCAGCGACAGCCGCCGGCGCATGCCGCCGCTCATGCCGTCGACCATCCGGTCGGCCGCGTCGGCCAGCCCGACGAGTTCGAGCACCTCGGCGATGCGAGCCCGCAGGCGCGAACCCGTTAACCCGTAGATGCTCCCGAAAAAGGCCAGGTTCTCCCGGGCGGTCAGGTCAAGGTAGAGCGACTCGGACTGCGGCATGTACCCGAGGGAGGGCGCCACGGCGGGGTCTGGCATGCGCCGGCCCAGTACGAGCACGCTCCCGGCTTGGGGGCGGTCGAGGCCCACGACCATGCGGATGAACGTGGTCTTCCCTGCCCCGTTCGGCCCGATGAGCCCGAAAGTGCAGCCCGCGGGAACGTGCAGCGTCAGATCGTCCAGCGCCACCACCGGGCCGAACCGGCGCCTCACTCCGTCTGCCTCGATCGCCACCCGCCCATTCGCAGCCGCCCGGAGGTCAACTTCCACGGTCGCGCGCCTCCCTTGAGGAGAGGGTAGGGTGTTGCGGCTGCCGCACCGCCGCGCCCCGAGTGGCTTTGCCGCGGCCGCCGTCGGGCGCGGCCGTTCCGCGAGCGAAGATACGGGCAAACCCGGCCACCATCACCTCCCGGTCAAACGGGAGTTCTCCGCCGACGGCCCAGACCCCAACCAGCGCCGAAAAGAACATCCCAACAAACGCCTGAGCTGCCAGTTCCGGGTCTTGCGGCTGCATGTTGCCGGCCCGTTGCTCCTGCTCAAACCACCCCGCGATGCGCCGCCGCAGAAGCCCGGGAACCTCGCCGCTCAGCGCCCGAATGGCGTCGTGGTTGCGGGCTTCACGCAGTGCAATGTGGATGAGTCCCCGGTTCTCCTCCAGAAGGCGAGCAAGTGACAACCCGAAGTTGGTTAGCCGTTCATCGAACGTTGCCCCAGGCGGGGGAAAGGTAAAGGCCACCGGCAAGAGCCGCTGCATATGGCGGTCAAACGCCGCCCGGATCAGCGAGGCTTTGTCGCCAAAGTGGCGAAAGAGCGTCACCTCATTGACGCCGGCCCGCTCGGCGATGGAACGCGTCGTCGCCCGGGCCACGCCCTTCTCGGCGGCCACCGCCAGCGCTGCTTCCAGGATTCGCTCCCGGGTGCTCTCCCTGTCCGTGTCCGGGCTCACCCGCCGCGCCCCCCCAAGATTGCGGCTCTGTCGCCGTCCCGTCGCGTGCAAGCACTTGCTTGTATCCCTAGTTTATCAGCTCATGGGGAATGCTGCCAACCCCTGTGAAGGAAGCCGCCGGAAAGGGAACGAATTACTTGCCCCACGTCGGTGCCGTCCGCACCGTGAAGGATCCGGCCCCTCTCGGCCGGCCTCGCCCGCGGAGGCCCAAACAGCGAGGCGCCCATGATCAGGTTGCCACTACACCAGCTCAAGCCCGGCATGGTGCTGGCCATGCCCCTCTACGGCCCGGACGGGGTGGTTCTACTCAACAGCGGCGTCACCCTCAAGTCCGCCTATATCCAGCGCCTGCATGAACTCGGGTTCTCCGGGGCCTACGTCCGGGACGGCGTGGCCGACGACATCCCCCTCGACACGCCCATCACCGAGCAGACCCGGGCGTTCGCCATGGCCGCCGTGCGCCAGGTGGTGCAGGAACTCCAGCAAGATAGCGCCCTCCCCCACCTGGGCAAGGTTCGTAAGGCCGTGAACAGCATTCTGGACGACCTCCTCAGTCACCAGGGGGTCATGGTGGGACTCACCCAGGTCCGTGCGACCGACGACTACACCTTCGCCCACTCCGTGGATGTTGGCGTCATGGCGCTTATCGCGGGGATTGCCATGGGGTTAAGCAGGCCCCGGTTGATAGATCTGGGCATGGGGGCGCTCCTGCACGACGTCGGCAAAACCCAGGTCAACCGGCCCATCCTGACGAAGCCGGGGCCGCTCACCCCCGCCGAGTCGGAAAGCATGAAGCTGCACACCGTCTACGGGTTCGACATGCTGCGAGGCCGGCGGGACATCAGCGCTGTGGCCGCTCACGTGGCTTACGAGCATCACGAGCGGAACGACGGAAGCGGCTACCCCAGAGGGCTGCGAGAAGCCAAGATCCACCCTCTGGCCCAGGTGGTGGCCGTGGTGGACGTGTTCGATGCCATGACCTCCGACCGGCCCTATCGCCGAGGCCTGCCTGCTCACGAGGCGGCCCGCTACCTCACCCGTACCAAGGGCAGGCTGTTCAGCGTGGTGGCCGTGGAACGCTTCCTGGCACGCCTCCCGCTCTACCCGACCGGGACGGTCGTGGCGCTGAACACGGGCGAACTCGCCCTGGTGATAGCCCAGAACAGCGCCGACCGCACCCGTCCCGTGGTGCGGCTTCTGGCGGCTCCCGGCGGGCGGCCGTTCAAGCGGCCCGTCGATATCGACCTGCTCACCGACCGGGACCGCACGATCACGGAAATCAGTCGCTGGGATCCCCCGCTGCGCGGCTGACACAAGAGCCCGGCCCGGGCGGACCTCAGGGATAGGACGCACTTACACCTGTATTGACGGTATCAACCGATCTGCCCCAGAATGGTATGGACATCCGTCCGTATCCATCAATTGGGGGTGTCCGCCGGTGTGTGCACCGTCCGTCATTGAGCAAGTGGGGCGTCAGTTGAGCCGCCGGGATTTGCTCCGGGCGACGGCGGGGATGGCGGTGGGGGCGCTGCTGGCCATGCCTCGCGCCACGGCCCGGGCGTCGAGTTCCCCGGCCGGCGCCCCCAGGCTTGAGGTCAACCACGTGGCCGACCTGATCCATGCGCTTTCCCCCGACTTCCCTGTGTTCCCGGGCTTCGAGCCCATGAAGGTGAGAACGCTCGTCACGGTCAAGCAGAACGGTTTTTACGCCAACCGCTGGGACGTCGGCGAGCACACCGGAACGCACATGGATGCGCCGGCCCACTTCGTGGACAGGCCCGGCATCTGGACGGCCGACGAGGTGCCGGCGGAACGCCTCATTGCTCCTCTAGCCGTCGTGCACATCCACGAACGGGCGTCCCGCAACCCCGATGCCTGGGTGACCGCGGACGACCTGCACGCATGGGAGCAGCGCTATGGGCGCATCCTGGACGGGGCGATCGTCTGCATGCACTCCGGCTGGGAGACCCGGGTGGGAGATGCGGCGGCCTACCGCAACGCCGACTCAAGCGGCACCATGCACTTTCCGGGCTTCAGCCCCGAGGCGGCCGAGTTTCTCGTCAACGAGCGCCGCATCGCCGGTATCGGGGTGGACACGCTGAGCCTGGACATCGGCCCGTCGACGGACTTCAAAGTGCACCTGACCGTGCTGGGCGCCAACCTGTTCGGGCTCGAAAACCTGGCGAACCTGGCGAAGGTGCCCCCATCCGGCGCCACCGCCATCGTCGGAGCCCCGAAGGTGCGCGGCGCCTCCGGGGGACCCTGCCGGGTCCTGGCGGTCTGGTAAAGACCCGCGAATACGCTTAGATGGTAGATGGCTGTCGCGCCGGCAGCCCGGGTCACGCCATCGTGACCCGGGCGCCATCCTCGCCCCTCAAGGAGAGCACCATCCCCCATCCGAAGGGCTCCGCGGCGCCCAGGCGTGCCGACAGGACGTGCCGCCCGGGAGTCACGGGCACGCGCACCACGTTTGCCCCCGGTTCGACGTAGCCCCGGGAGTGTCGGCCCTGGAATCCCGTGAAACGGTGGGTGCCCGTGAACACCCTGGTCTCGTCGACCAGCAAGTCCAGTTCATCACTGAACCCGAAACGGAGAACGAGCGTCCCCGAACCGTTCACGGAGAACTCTTTACGCAGCATGGCATGGTTGCCGGCGCCTCCTGGCAGGTACCTGGTGAGGTTCAAGGTCCCGTTCTCCTCGACGCTGACCGAGCCGTACCCGTCGAGCCACCAACGGGTCACTGTACCTTCGTCCGGAGCAGGGGGCGGGGAAGCCGGGCCAAAGCGTGCCGGATCGGGCTCGCTGAGCCTCAGCTCAGAGAAGTAGGCGGGGCGATAGGTCCAGACGCCGATGGAGCCGGAGGGCCGACCATGCGCGAGCCCCTGGACGGTTAGGGGACGCTGGTCTCCGATCGATACGGCCACCCGGCTACCGACGACGTCCAGGCGGAGCGTAAGCCACGTGCCGGAGGGGACATTGGCTTGGCCCTGGTACCGTGGGCCGTTGAAGATCTGCCATGTGTTGACCCCACGAAACACGGGGTCGTACTGCACCGCATCCCACTGTCCTGACGTGTGAGGCTGGACGTAAACCAGTTCGAAGTTGTCGGCGTCCGCAACCCGAAAGGCGATACCGGGATAGGCTGGCCGATCCGTGCCGATATCCACTTCCAGCGCCGCGTCTTCCACCACGATCCCCTGCAGCAGAGCGAGGCCGTTTTCGAGCCGAAGCGCCCTGCAGCCACCCCACGTGACGACCTCAGCCACGGCTGCGTGAATCTCCAGATTCCTGAGGCTGGTAAGGTCGAACTCCTTCGAGTGCACCCGGTTCCCATCCCTTCCCTCGAACGCGCCGTTAGTTGCTACTAGGAGCGCGTACCCGTATCATAAAGACCGGAGGTACCACTATGGTTCGCTCTCTTGGGGCTGCGCCGGTCACCGTCGTTCCGAAGATGCCCCACGACCCGCTGACGTACCCCTCCGTTCCGGCGCTTTTCTTCCGCCAGGCCGGCCTCCTGAAGGACCGTGTCGCCCTGCGGCGGAAGCGGTTCGGCATCTGGCAGGAGTTCACCTGGGGGGAGTTCGCCCGCTTCGTGCGCCTCACCGCCTACTCGCTGGGGGCTGTGGGCGTCAAACGGGGGGACCGTGTCGCCATCGTGGGAGAGAACCGCCCGGAGTGGCTGTTTGCGGACCTCGGCACCCTTGCCTGCGGGGGTGTTAGCGTCGGCATCTATCCCACCTCCAGCCCCGAACAGGTGGCCTACATCCTCGGTCACAGCGAAGCCGCCGTCTACGTGGTGGAAGGCGAAGAACAGCTCGACAAGGCCCTGGAGGTGCGCGGCGGCCTGCCGCACCTTCAGCGCATCGTCGTGATGGACATGAAGGGCCTGCGTGGCTTTTCCGACCCTCAGGTCATCTCCTTCGACGAGTTCCTGCAACTCGGCCGCCCGAGCTCAGAAACGGCCCCGGAATGGCTCGACGCCCGGATAGCCCAACTCGGGCCCGACGACCTGGCCCTCGTCATCTACACCTCCGGCACCACCGGCCCGCCCAAAGGGGCCATGCTCACCCACCGAAACCTCATCTGGACGGCCGAGGCGCTGGCCAAAGCGAACCCGGTAGATGAACGGGACGAGGTGCTCAGCTTCCTGCCGCTCTCCCACATTGCGGAACGCATGGTGTCCGTCTACCTCGCGGTGCGCTGGGGCTTCACCGTCAACTTCGCGGAGAACACCGACACCGTGCTCACGAACCTGCGCGAGGTGTCGCCAACCGTCCTGTTCGCCGTGCCCCGCATCTGGGAGAAGATCCACTCCCAGGTCGAGCTTCACATGCGAGAGGCCGATTTCTTCAAGCGGGGCGCCTACCGGCTGGCGACGCGCGTCGGCTTGGCCTACGCCCGGTCGCGCCTGACCCCGCACGGCGCCGCCGGCCTACCCGTGTCCTCGGACGGCAGGCAGCAATCTGACGTCCGGCAGGCCGCAGGGCGTGGGGCGGGCACGCACCCGACCCGCAGGCGGCGGCAGGCGGTGCTTCGCCTCGCCTACACGGCCGCCCACGCAGCCGTCCTCAAGCCGCTCAAGCGCCGCCTGGGGCTCGACCGTGTCCGCCTGGCCATCTCCGGCGCCGCCCCCATCGCCCCGGACGTGCTCTGGTACTTCCACAGCATCGGCGTGCCCATCCGGGAGGTCTACGGGCAGACCGAGGGCTCTGGCCCCACCACCATCCACCAGGGCGACGACATCCGCCTGGGTACCGTGGGTAAGCCGCTTCCGGGCGTCGAGGTGCGCCTGGCCGATGACGGCGAGATCCTGGTGCGGGGGCCCAATGTCTTCGCCGGCTACTACAAGGATCCGGAAGCGACGGCCGCCACGCTCCGGGACGGGTGGCTGTGCTCGGGCGATATCGGCGAGTTCGACGCCGACGGGTTTTTGCGCATCGTGGACCGCAAGAAGGACCTGTTCATCACGGCCGGCGGCAAGAACGTGGCACCCCAGTTCATCGAAAACAAGCTGAAAGCGAGCCCCTATATCCACGACGCCGTGGTGATCGGCGACGGGCGGCGCTACCTCGTCGCCCTCATCGTCATCGACGAGGAGAACGTCACCCGCTTTGCCCGGGACAGCCGCATTCCGTTCACCACGTACGGGGACCTTGCCGCGCGGCCCGAAATCCACCGGCTCATCGATCAGGAGGTCCAGAAGGTCAACCGGACGCTTTCGGCCCCGGAACAGGTCAAGCGCTTCGCCATCCTGCCCAAGCGGCTCTACCACGAGGACGGCGAGGTCACCCCGACGCTCAAGGTGAAGCGCAAGTCCATCATGGAGAAGTACCGCGACCAGGTGGAGGCGCTGTACCGCTGAATGCCTTAACCCGGGGCCCCTTCTCCGGCTGCCGGGTCGTGGCGGCGCCCGTCAGTTCCACCGGCGGCGCCTGCGGTAGCGGCGCCAGCCCTTGAGCGAGACCTCAGCCGTTATGCCCAGGTAAAGCTCCTGAACGTGGGGGTTTTGTCGCAGTTCCCGGGCTGTGCCTTCGAGCACGATGCGCCCGGTTTCGAGAACATAGCCGTAGTCCGCCACGCCGAGCGCCATCCGGGCGTTTTGCTCGACCAGCAGAACACTCGTCCCACGGCGCCGCACCTCCACCAGCGCCCGGAAGATCTCCCGCACCACCAGCGGCGCAAGGCCGATGGAGGGTTCGTCGAGCATCAGAAGACGCGGCCGGGCAAGGAGGGCCCGGGCAATGGCCAGCATCTGCTGTTCGCCGCCGGACAGGGTGCCCGCAAGCTGGCGGCGGCGCTCGCCGAGAACGGGGAAGAGCCCCAGTACCCACGCCCGCCACGCCCGGCCCTCCTCCGCCCCGTGACCGCTACCCGCACGCACCCGGCCGGTTGCGGCCCGGCCGGCCCGCTCGCCAAGCGCCAGGTTCTCCTCAACGCTGAGTTCGCAAAAGAGCCCTCGCCCCTCGGGCACGTGGGCGATGCCCAGGGCGGCAACATCCTCCGGTTCCCAACGGGTCACGGGCTTGCCGTCCCACAGCACCTCGCCCTTCTGAGGCTGTTCGTCGATGAGCCCGCTGATGGTACGCAAAAGCGTGGTCTTGCCGGCGCCGTTGCTGCCGAGGACGGTCACCATCACGCCGTCCGGGACCTTGAGCGAGATGCCGCGCAGCACGGTCACCCGCCCACCGTAAGCGGTCTCCACGTTGCGCAGCTCAAGCACCTGGCACCGCTCCTTGCCCCGCCTGGGAGGCCGGCCGGGCTTCGGCCGGCTCGGTGGAGCCCGCGGCAAGCCCCAGCGCCGTCTCTCCGAGGTAGGCAGCCGCCACGGCGGGGTTCGCCTGCACCTCCCGGGGGGACCCTTCAGCGATGACCCGGCCCTGGTCGAGCACGATGACCCTCTGGGAAACCTGCATGACCATCCCCAGGTCGTGCTCGACGAGCACGACCGTGACACCCATTTCCGCCCGCACGTCCCTCAGCTTGAACAAGAGCTCCGCCTTCTCCTCTGCCGTCATGCCCGCCGACGGCTCGTCGAGCAGCACGATGCGGGGCTCGCTCGAAAGCGCCCGGCCCAGATCCACGAGCTTCTGGAGGCCATAAGGCAGGTCGCCGACCCGCACGTGGCGCGCCACCTGGATGTCGAGCAGTTCCATGATCTCTTCGACCCGCCGGCGCTGGGCCACCTCCTCTCGCCGCCACCCGGGCGACGAAGCCGCCGCCCGCAAAAGCCCGCTCCGATAGTAGCGGTGGCGGCCCAGCAGCAGGTTGTCGAGCGCCGTCATGTTGCGGAAAAGCTCGATGTTCTGAAACGTCCGCGCCACGCCCAGCGCGGCGATGCGGTCGGGGGAGAGGCCCGCCAGGTCGCGCCCGTCGAGGCGCACCCGGCCCCTATCCGGCCGGTAAAGGCCCGTCACGCAGTTGAAAAGCGACGTCTTCCCCGCTCCGTTCGGGCCGATGATGGAGACAAGCTCGCCCGGCTCGATCCTGAGGCTGACGTCGGACAGCGCCTGCACGCCGCCGAAACTCAGGCTGACGCGCTCGACCTCCAGGCCCGCACCCCCGGCCGCCACCGGCCCCCGCCCTCCTAAAACTCGACCGGATACGTCAGCCAGTCGCTGATGCGCACCGGCTTGCCGTCCCTGTATTGCGCCAGGAAGATGGCGTTGGTCCCCTGCCGCCGCCCCGGACCGAACGTGACGTCCTGCAAAAGCTCCCCGTCCCAGTGCTGGATGGACTCCATCGCCCGCACGAACGACTCCCTGCTCAAATCGGGCCCGGCCCGCCGCAGCCCCTCCAGGAACGGTTCGAGGAACGACACGCCCGCCAGCGCGTTGAACGGCGTCTTCGCCAGTTCAGGGTTGCGCTTCGTAATGATGTCCAGCACCCGGTCAACCTTCGGGTTCATTCCCGGGAAATCCATGAACGAGGGAACGATCATGCCCTCCCACGCCGGCCCCGCCAGCACGGCCATCACGGGATCGGCCAGCGTGAACGTTGCAAGCCTATGCGGCCGGTAGCCGATCTTGGCGATCTCGCCGGCGATCATGGCGCCGTGCCTGGGCGTGGCGTACAGGATGAGCGCGTCGGCGCCCGACTGGCGCAGCCGCAGCGCATGGCTGCTCAGGTCCGTCTCGGTGAGTTCGTACGGGACCGCCGCCACCACCTGGGCCTTGCCGCCGCCTTGCTCAAGGGCCCGCTGAACGCCCGCCAGCCCGGTCTTGCCGTAGTCGTCGTTCTGGTAGAAGACGGCGATGCTTTTGGCGCCAAGCTCGTTCATGGCGTAGCGGGCGAGGATCTGGGCTTCGTGGAAGTAGTTGGGGTATGTGACGAAGAGGTACCGGGTGTTTGGGTAGCCCACCCACAAGTTCGCGTCGGCGGTGGGCGTGATCCAGATCACCTGGTTGTTGACGATGTAATCCCGCACCGCCATCGCGTTGGCCGTGCCGATGAGGCCCACGATGGCGAAGACGCCGACCCGGTCGACCAGTTCCCGCACGTTGGCCACGGCCCGGGGCGGCAAGTACGCGTCGTCCCGGATCTCGAACCGGATGCGCCGCCCGTGGATGCCGCCCTGCTCGTTGATGTGTTGGACGTAGGCCTCGGCCCCCCTGGCCGTGGCGCCCCAGGGCGCGGCCGGCCCCGACAGCGGCGTCGACGTGCCGATGACCACCTCGGTGGCGGTGATGCCCCGCTCCGCCGCCACCGCCACGTCCACGACCCCGATCGGCACGACCAGCGTGAGCACCGCCCCGGCCACCGCCAGCCAGCTCCACGGACTGCGCCCCACGTGGGCTATCCCTATCCTTTCCCTGCCTCTCCTGATCCCGCTTGCGAACGTCCTCAAGTCCGTTCCCACCTTTCCACCGGCAACTTGCCGTCCTCAGACCCGCCGCTTGAACTCTCGCCTGAGCAGCCCCTCCGGGCGCACCATGAGAACCAGAACGATGAGCGCGAACGCAAGCGTCGACTTGAACGCAACGGAGGCATACCCCGCAAGCAGGCTCTCCAGAACCCCCAGCACCACCCCCCCGACGACGGCTCCGGGCGGGCTGTCGAGCCCGCCCATGACGGCCGCTGCAAACCCTTTCAGAAACGGGTTGAGCATGAAAAAGGGGTCGAGCAGCGTGACGGGCGCAAGCAGAAGCCCTGCCACCGCTCCGAGCGCCGCCGAGAGCGCCCACCCGGCGGCCAGGACCCGGCGCGACCGCACCCCGAGGAGCCGGGCAGCGACTGGATCCTGCGAGATGGCGCGCATGGCCAGGCCCCAGGGGCTGCGTTCAACGGCCCAGTAGAGGGCCGCCATCAAAAGCCCGGCGGCGAGCGTGCTTCCGATGTGCAGCTCGCTCGCCACCACCGGCCCCACGCCGTAGACCCGGGCGGCCGAGAGCGGGAACGGCATGGCCTTGATATCGGTTCCCCAGATGACGACGGCGGCGCCGCTCAGCAGGAGCGCCAGGCCCAGAGTCATCACGGACTGGCCCAGGGGGGA
Source organism: Bacillota bacterium (assembly GCA_040754675.1). Lineage (NCBI taxonomy): Bacteria > Bacillati > Bacillota > Bacillota bacterium. The sequence continues at coordinate 16,408 of JBFMCJ010000003.1, read as the reverse complement.
GGCCTCCCGGGCATGGCGCAGCACCGAGAGGTAGAAGAGCGCCGCAAGCGCCGCGGCGGCCGCCACGCCGGCTGCCGCGCCGGCCCCAAAGGGCAGGCCCACCTCCGCGACGAGCGTGTAGGCGACCAGCGTGCCGAGGGCCGCCATGTCGCCGTGTGCGAAGTTGAGCACCCGGGAGATGCGGTAGAGCAGCACGATCCCGAGGGCCACCAGCGCATAGAGGCTGCCGGCCGTGATGCCGTTGACGATGTACTGAAGGGCCAGATCCAAGTGCGTTCTCGCTCCTCCCCCGGCACCCTCGTTTGGCGAAGGCGAGGTCGGACCGACTGACGTTCGGTCGGTCCGCCCTGCTCCATCCCACCCCCGCTCACAGCGGCCAGGTCTTGAAGTAGCGCTTCACCTTGAGCCAGCGCCCGTAGATGCCTGTAGGCTCAAGGGCCATGATGACGAGCAGTACAGCGCCGTACACAATAGGCAGGTATTCCCGTGCCCGGCTTGCGAGCTGCGGCAGAGCCGTCATGATGGCCGCGCCCACCACCGGACCCGGAACGGTGCCCAGGCCCCCGACCACCACCATGCCGAGATAGTAGATGGAGTCCAGGAACGTGAACATGTTGGGCTCAAGGTACCCCAGCACGGCGGCCGACAGACCGCCTGCCGTCCCGGCGTAGAACGCGCTTACTCCAAACGCCAGGGTCTTGTAGCGTGTCAAGTTGACGCCGCTCATCTGGGCCGCCAGATCGCTATCCCGGACCGCTATCATCGCCCGGCCCACGTAGGAACGGCCGATGTTGTAAGCGGCAAGCGTCAAGAGCGCGGCGCATGCAAGCACCAGTTCGTACCGGGCGGCGTCGGATGCGAGCACCCACGGCCCCACCCGGGGCGGCGGCACCATCAGGCCGGTTCGCCCGCCTGACACCGCCTCCCAGTTGGTCAGCACCTGCTGCACCGCGATCCCGAACCCCATGGTGGCAATGGCGAGATAGGGCCCTTTGAGGCGAAGCGCCGGCAGCCCCAACGCCCAGCCGAACGCCGCGGCCACCGCGGCACCCCCCGCGAGCGCCACGGGAAACGGCACGCTGGCCCGAAGCGTCAGGAGCGCGGTCCCGTAGGCACCGATGGCCACGAACCCCGCCTGTCCCAGCGACATCTGGCCCGTGAAGCCCACCAGGATGTTGAGGCCGACGGCGGTGATGACGTTGATCCCGACGAGGGAGCCCACGTACAGGAAGTAGGAGCCCAGGTAGGCAGGAGCGAGCATGAGCGCGGCCGCCAGCACGGCCGTTGCAGCCCAGCCTGCCGAGCCGTGAACCAGCGCGAATTCGCGATCGTAGCGGCGAACGAGCGCCTGGCCGGCCACGCCGGCCACCACCTTCCCAGGGTCGGGTCGAGCCCGGGAACCGGGTCGAGGTGGTAATGCGTATTAGTCATCTGCAACCGGTCTCCTTTAACCGTCATTCCACACGCTCAGGGTACGGGCACCCACCTCCCGTTGACCACCTGATAGAGCTGAAATGCGCCGTCCACTGAGCGGATGCCGTTCTCGTCGAAGCTGATGCGCCCGCTGGCCCCCGGCCACCCCTCGACCCGGTCGAGCCATCGCCGGATCCCCTCGGCCGAGTAGCCGTTCACCCGGATCGCTTCCACCACCAGGTGGGTCGTGTCGTAGGCGAAGTCCGACCAGATGGTCGGCTCTTCGCCGTACCGCTCCACGAAGCGCCTGGCGAACCGCTCGTAGGCTTCGCCTTTGACACCTGCGCTCAGCGCCAGCATCCCCTCTGCAGCCGAACCCGCCAGTTCGGGAACCTCCCGGGTCTGAAGCGCAACGTCGCCGATCCACTGGGGCCGAAGCCCCAGTTCCGCCGCTTGTTTGATGAGGAGAGCGCCTTCCCTGACATGAGAGACCACGAAGACGGTCCGCGCTCTGCTCTGGCGCAGTTTCAATATCTCCGTCCTCAAATCCGTTGCGCCGACGGAAAACGCCACCGACGCCAGAATCTTTCCCCCGTCTTCGGTGAAGCGCCGGGTGAAAACGTCCTTGACTCCGATGCCGTAGTCATTGTTGATGTAGGCAACCGCCGCCTCTTTGATACCGCGCCGGCGGGCGATGTTGGCCCACTCCTCGCCCTGTGCGAAGTCAGACGCCATCACGGCGAAGAAGTACGGCCCGAGATCTTTCAAAGCCGGAGCCGTGGAGATGGACGAGATGAGCACCACCCGAGCCTCACGTGCAACCGGGCCGATGGCGAGGGTGATAGACGACGAGCCGGAGCCCATGATGACCGGCACGCGATCTCGCTCGATCAAACGACGGACCCCTGCCACGGCCTGTGCGGCGTTGAGCTGGTCGTCGACGTAGACCACCTCAACGGGGCGCCCGTTGATCCCGCCAGCGGCATTGATCTCTTCCACCGCCAGTTGAGTCCCCTTACGCATGCTCTCCCCATATACGGCCGCGTCGCCAGTTAGATGGTTGATGAAGCCAAGACGAATCGGCTCTCCCGCCGCCGCGGCGGCGGGGGCCGCACCGCCCACGGGCACCAGCAGCCCAACCGCGAGCGTCACAGCCAGGACAACTGTGGCAACGGCCGATACGCGGGCCGCGCTCCCGCGAACCATGTCTGCACTCCTCCTCACTGGCTTCAAGCCCCCTTCTCCGTACTTCCGCCGAGATATAGCTTCTCGAGACGGGGGTCGCCGAGCATGGCCCGGCCTTCGCCTTCGAGGCGGTTTCGCCCCATCTCCAGGACGTAGGCGTAGTCGGCGACAGCAAGCGCCTCTCTGGCGTTTTGCTCGACCATGACCACCGTGATGCCTTCCCGGACGAGCCCCCGTATCGTTTCGAAGAGCAGCTTGCGTACCATTGGCGCCAGGCCCAGCGTCGGCTCATCCACGAGCAGCACACGAGGGCGGGTCAACAGGGCCCGCGCGATGGCCAGCATCTGCTGCTCGCCGCCGGACAGCGTGCCGGCTCTTTGCCCGAGGCGCTCGCGCAAGACCGGGAACCAACCAAGCACCCGTTCCTGCTCGCTGGGAGCCACGTCGCCCAGGTCTGCTGCCCGCCGGCCGATGACGAGGTTTTCCTGCACGCTCAGCGAAGGGAAGATCGTGCGCCCCTGGGGTACGAACACCATTCCCCGGCGGACCAGCTCCCGCGCACGTAACCCGGTCACCTCCTCTGCCTGCAGAGTGACCCGCCCTCCAAGGAGCTGCATCTGGCCGAAAATGGCTCGAAAGAGGCTGGACTTGCCCGCCCCGTTGGGGCCGAGGATGACCGTGCAGGCCCCCACCCTGGCGGCCAGACTCACGCCGTAAAGCACCTGAAGCCGGCCGTAGGAAGCCTGCAGTTCCTCCACCCGCAGCGCGACGTCAGCCCCGGACATGGCGCGTGCTAGCCCCCCAGGTAGGCCCGAATGACGTCCGGATCGGTGCGCACCCGGTCAGGAGTTCCACGAGCGATGACCGAGCCGGCCTCGAGGACGAGTACCTCGTCACACATCTCCATGACGAAGCCCATGTCGTGTTCCACGATCACGAACGTAAGACCCTGCCGGTTCCACTCCCTTATGGCCTGCCGCACCACCTGCCCCAGCGCAGGGTTTACGCCGGCCATGGGCTCGTCCAGGAGCAGTACCCGGGCTCCGGTCATCACCACAGCCGCCATCGAAAGCAGCTTTTGCTGCCCGTAAGACAGGTTGGCGGCGGGCTCGTTGGCCAGATGAACGAGTCGCGTCAGGGAGAGTAACTCCCTCGCCCGCTGGATCTGGTCGGGCGCAATCCACCGCCGGGAAGGGCTGGCCAGGCTCCGCCAGCACCGTTCCGCCGTCGGGTTGGGGACAGCCACCAGCAGGTGCTCCCACACCGAAAGGCCGGAGAAGGTGCGCGCGAGTTGAAAGGTTCGGACAAGGCCGGCTCGCGCAATCCACTCAGGTCGCCATCCCGTGATGTCCTGGCCGTCAAACACGATCCGCCCTTCGGAGGGCCGGTAGAACCCGCTTATGATGCTGAGCAGCGTCGACTTGCCCGATCCGTTGGGCCCGATGATTCCATGGATGGCACCGGCGCGGACGTTCATGGAGACCCTTTGAAGAGCGGACAGGCCGCCGAAGTGTTTGCTGACCGAACGGACTTCAAGCACCGTGGCGGATGCTGCGGCCGAACGAGTCGCGCGCATCGTTGCGCCCTTCTTCCACGACGGATACGGGGAGCCGGCTGTTCGAGAAGGCAGCCCGAACGCCACGCTCGGGGGATGGTGGCGCGAAGGCAGCCCGCCAGCGCCGCTCCGCCAGCAGGCCTCGGGGGCGCACCAGCACCAGGGCAACGAGCGCGACGCTGAACAGAAGCTGCTGCAGCCCTCCGGACAGCCCAGGCGGCACGCCCAGCAGCAGCAACCCTTGCTGCATGCCGGCCAGGAGGGTGGCGGCCAGGATCGCCCCCAAGTGGTTTCCCAACCCGCCGAAGATCACGGCGACAAGCAGGCTGACCGACAGCGCCAGGCCAAACTGGGAGGGATCGATGTAGCTCACGTAATGGGCGTAGAGGCTTCCCGCACCCCCGGCAAAGAGCGCGGAGACGGCGGCCGCCTGAACCTTGAGCGCCACCACGGGCTTGCCCAGAGCAGCCGTCGCCGCTTCGTCGTCCCGCACGGCCCGCAGCGAAAGCCCGAATGGAGAGCGCGTCAGCCGTTCCACCGTCAGGTAGACCAGGACGAGATAAAACGCCGCGAGGAGAAACTGAGCGGGTAGCGTGTTCAACTCGACCCCGAAGATGGCCGGCGCCGGGATGCCGGGGATCCCCATGGGTCCCCGGGTGAGGCCTTGCCAGTTGTTCAGCACGGCCTGGGTCACGATTCCCAGGCCAAGCGAAGCCACGGCGAAGTAGTCCCCTTCGAGCTTCAGCGTCAGACCTCCCAGCGCCAGCCCCAGGATCCCCGCTACAACAGCAGCACCCGGCAGGGCCAGCTCGAACCTAACTCCGGCCAGCACCAGCAGGGCCGAGGTGTAGGCACCCACGCCGAAGTAGGCCGCGTGCCCGATATTGAACAGCCCGGCCGATCCCACTGCCAGGTTGAGGCTCACGGCGAGTGCGCCCATGAGCGATGCCGTGATGAGAAAGTGCCAGATCACGAGCGTACGGCCTCCTCGGCGCGCCTTCCGAAAAGCCCCGAGGGCCGGACAAGCAGCGTCAGCACCAGGGCGAGGTAGGCGACCGTTTCCTTCCAGAGGCTGGACGTGAACCATGCAGTGAAGTGCTCTGTCAACCCGATGATGAAGCTGCCGGCGATCGCTCCCGGGAGGCTTCCGATCCCTCCGAGCACCACTGCCGAGAATGCCTTCATGCCCACCGAAAAGCCCATGGTCGGTGCCAGTTGAACTTCCAGCCCCACCAGGAGGCCACCGACTCCGGCCAGGGCAGACCCCAGGGCGAACACTGCACGCATCACGCGGTCCACGTCGATGCCGAGCGCGTGGGCCAGAGCCAGATTGTCGGCAGTTGCCCGGATGTCCGCCCCGAAGGGGGTCCGGTAAACGAGGAACTGTACCGCGACCAGCAGCAGGAGCCCCATGGCGAAGATCAGGATCTGTGACGGTGTCAGGTACAGGGAGCCGAGACGAATGACCCCAGGCCCCTCCAGGGTCAAGGACCGGATACCGGCGCCCGCCAGCAACATGACGGCGCTCTGCAGCGCCAGGGCGGCGCCGATGGCGGCAATCAGCGGCTGGAGCCTGGGGGCAGCCCGCAGCGGGCGGTAAACGGCACGTTCAATCAACACCCCGAGCAGCGCGCAGAAGGCGGCTGCGGCCACGACAGCTCCTGCCAGGCGCCCTGCGCTCACAACCCCGGCTCCCGTGAGGAAAAAGGCAACGTACGCGCCGACCATCGCCACATCCCCGTGAGCGAAGTTGATGAACTTCAAGACGCCGTACACCAGGTTGTACCCGATGGCGACGAGAGCGTACATGCTGCCCGCAATAAGACCGTTTAGCGCTACCTGAGCAAGCAGGTCCACTTCTCGAACCCCCCGCCCGCTGATGACCCGGCTGCGTGGGATGCGGGGCCGGGCCTGCCCGGCGAAGCTCGTGCCTGTTTACCCCACGATGTGCATCCGGTACTTGCCCCGGAAGGGCCGCCCCGCTTCGAACCGGTCGATGGAGAAGGCTTGCATGTCCAGGTGGCTGCATTCGCCGTGCACGATAAGCTCGCTGACGGCTTCGCCGGTGGCAGGGCTCAGCTTGAACGAGTTGCCGCTGCCGCCGATCACGTTGATGAAGCCCTTGAGACCCGGCATCTCCCCGAAAATCAGGTGGAAATCGGGGCTGATCCCGTCCACACCCGCCCATGACCGAACCTTCGGGATGCCGGCGAGCCACTTGAAGCGCCTCCCGAGGTTTTCGGCCATCTCCGCCTCGAACAAAAGCGGCGGGTGGGGGTTGAAATGGTCCGGATCCGGCTCCTCCGACACAAGCGCCTCGTTTTCGCCGGTACCCCCGCCGCAGAGTGCCAGGCCGCCCCTGTCCGGCCGGCAATACGTCAGGGTCGTCAGGTCGACCCAGGTGGGGGAGGTGCCCGTGTAGCCAGCAAATCCCGGCCTGAAGGCAGCCATTTGCACGATACCGGGATGGACGGGAAGGTCAAGGCCCACGAGCTCGCCCACCCGGCGGGCCCAGGCGCCGGCGGCATTGATGACGTAGTCGCAACGAATGGTTCCCCTGGGGGTTTCGACCGCGCGCACCCGGCCGCCGGCCACCTCGAACCCCGTCACCGGCGTCTCCAATTCCACCTGCGCTCCGAGCCGCCGCGCCGCGCCGATGAACGCCTGGGTGGCCGCGTAGGGATCCGCGTACCCGGCCGACTCCTCGATGCAGGCTAGCGCCAGCCCGTCCGGATTGAGGCCGGGCAGGTGCCGTTCCACCTCGGAGAGCTCGATGACTCGAGTCCGGACGCCGAGGCGCTGTTGCATCTCGACCACCCGGCGCAGCGTGTCGGCATCCTCAGGTGCCACCAGCATGATGAGACCGTTGTGGACGTAGTCGGTCGGACCACCCAGCTCGTCGGCCAGCGAAGGCCAGCGCTCGGCTGCGCGATGCGCGAGACGGACCATGGACTCGTTGGAGTAGTGGCAGCGGATGATGCCGCCCGAAACGCCGGACGCACCGCTTCCCGGGTGCGTTTTCTCGAGAAGGAGGACCTCTTTGCCGGCTTTGGCCAGGTGGTAAGCAGCACTCGCCCCATGGACGCCCGCACCGATGATGACGACGTCGGCTGAACGCATTGTGGCTTCGCCCCCGCAACGGCGGCCCGCCGCCGTGGTTTAGCCCAAGCTATACGACGCCAACCGACCGGTACCTGCTGGTGGAAAGCGGCTCATCGCTCGCCCCGTTCCACGGGGCTCGTCCGACGCCCTGTGCCGGCGATGGAGCAGTGTCCCCGCCCAAATCCAGCGCTTGACTTGCGTGAGTGCGATGGCCACAATTGGAAACCGGGAAGGGATCGTGGCGCCGCCGTTTAGAAGACTCTGGCTCAGTGAACGGTTCAACCGTTCGCTGCAGCAGTACCTCGAGGGCAAACCGAGGCGGGCCGGCGCGGTCTTCCGGGTACTCGACGGGTTCCTGACGGACCCGGCGACCCTTCAGCGAAGCCCCATCCATAACCCCCGCCACAAGCTCTACCATACCAGGGTGTCCCGGGGTGATCGGCTCATCGACCTGCCCCTCGGCGGACAAGCGTCTGCCGAGACCCTCGTGCTCAACATCGGGGATCATTCCGTCAACGACTGGGCGGAAGGTTACTCTGGCAACCCGCGTGATGAGCTGGGCCGCTCCACGGCGTATGTGCCCCCGTTATCGGACGGAAGCGGCGGGGAAGCCGAGCGGGGCAAAACGAACCGCCGTGCGGCGTCCTCCCCGTGGAGGCGTGCTTCGGCTCACCCCGGCACCTACGGCGAATACCTCACCTCTGCCGACCTAGCATACCACCACGTGGCGGAGGAGTTGATCCCGGTTGTTCTCAACACCGACACGCGCGTCCCGCTGGAGAACGTCGGACTCGACCGGGAACTGGCCGATCTGCTCCAAACCCTTTACATCCAGCGCCTCCCCGCGGCGCCCGTGCCCGTCCCGCTTCCGGGCCTCGGGCCTCCCCCGGCGCTTCCGGTCACCCGGGAGCAGTTGCCCGCCCTGCTGCGGATGCCGCTCGCCAAGTTCCTCTCGCAGGTCAGCGACGAGCAGCGGCGCCTCATCGAACGGCCGGGGCTGGGCCTCATGGTGGTCAAAGGCGCGGCCGGAACGGGAAAGACCGTCGTTGGCGTTCGGCGTATCGAGCACCTCCTGATGACCCAGCTTTCGCCGCGCATCCTGTTCCTCTGCTTCAATCAGGTGCTGCGGGACACCGTTTATCAGATGCTCCAGGACGTGCTGGGCAACCGGCCCGAGGACTTGAAGGTGACGGTCCAGACCGCCTACCAGTGGATGGGCGACCTTGGACAGCGCTGTGGCGTTCATCCCGGCGCTCGCATGGTGGACCGGAACGAATTGAAGCAACTGGTCGCCGAGATCCGCCGGGGTATGCCGGCACCCACTGCCCGCATTGCAGGCCTTCCGGACGAGTACGTTCTCAGCGAAATCGCTGAGGTCATCTACGGGCGCGCCATTCGGGACGAGCAGACATACGCCGACCCCCGCCAAACTGACCGGTCGGGCCGGGTCATTCCCATTTCACCCGAGGAGCGACGCTACATCTGGCAGGTGCACCGCGCCCTCGAGAAGCAGGCCGCCAACCGGGGCGAGATGCTGTGGGAAGCGCTGCCTGCTCACCTTCTCCGGGCGCTGCCAGAGCGCTCCGGCAACTGGCCGCTGTACGACGCGGTGGTCGTCGACGAGGCACAGGACCTCTTGCCGGCGGTCTTCAGGCTGCTGATCCGGGTTCAGGGCGGCCGTGACCACGGCTTCGTCGTGCTGGGCGACGCCGCGCAGAACGTGTACAGGGCGTCGTTCCGCTGGGCCGACACCGGGCTGCGGGTCACGGGCGGACACGTGACGGTCTTGCGGCGGTGCTACCGCACAACCCGCCAGATCATCGAAGCGGCGGCACCACTCTTGAACGGGGTGCGCGCACGGCTGGCCGAAGACCTCGTCGAGCCGGAGGCGGCGGACCGGGAGGGACCGGTACCGGACGTCGTGCTGGTTGACAGCGAGGAGCAGGAGGCCGCGTTTGTAGCGCGGCGCGTATTCGAACTGATTGAACAGGGCGTTGCCCCGTCCTCGATCGCCGTCTTTGCAAACAGCAGGGCGGCGTTGGGCCGCCTGAGCGCGGAGCTTGAGGCGACGGGCGTCCCGTGCGAACCTTACGAGAAGGAACGAGGCGGCGGGCGCGTCGAGAAGTCCATCAACATTTTCGAACCCACCGTGAAGCTCCTGACGGTTTACAGCGCCAAGGGGATCGAGTTTCCCTTCGTCTTCATCTGCGGGGTGACGGAGCCGCGCTACCCCTCTCGGGGGTTGGACGTCGAGAAGGTGGAGCGCGCCCGGCGAGTGCTTTACACCGCCATGATGCGGGCCGCCTTCCATGTGACGCTCACGGCGGTGGCCGCCAGCCGTTCCGGGCTGCTGGACGAGGTGCAGTCAGCTGTCCGGCGCAGCGCGGCGGGCGCCGCAGAGAGTGTGGCAGGCTGAGCTCCCTTCCGCTCGCGACGAAAGGAGACCAACATGATCGGCTTCTCGCCGGCACTGGACGAACAATACGATGAGTTCCTGCAACTGATGCGCGACGAAGCGGCTTCGTACCTCGAACGCACGCTTCAGCTCATGCAGATGAGCTGGGAAGACTTCGGCCGGCTTTTCCGCGCGGTGGGCCAGGTTTACGGAGTTTACAGCGACGGCCAGCTCGCGGGGTTCTACTGGGTGGAGCAGCGCGACCGGGTGCTGCACCTCCACGGGCTGGTACTCAAAAGCGAGTTCCAGGGGCAGGGCATCGGAAGTGCGATCCTCAAGATGCTGGAGAGCCAGTACAAAGGCAGGGTCCATGCCATCGAGCTCGGAGTACACCGCTCAAACCGGCGGGCGAAGGCCCTCTACGAACGGTTAGGGTACCAGAGTGTGCGGATGCTCGACGACCTCGAGTTCGACATCATGCAGAAGCGACTAACACCGGGGTGACCGGCCCTCGCCGGTCTACACGGGGCACACCGTCCCGGTAGATCTCCGCACGGGGGTATTGACTGACCTCCGTGGGCGACGTTAGCATAGAGCCGGCGGGAGCCAAAACGTTTTGGAGGCCGCCGTGACAATAAAGGAGCTTGCCAGGGCGCTGGATTTGTCCATCACCACCGTCTCCCGTGCACTCAACGGTTACGGCGACGTGAGCGAGCAGACACGGCAGCGTGTCCTCGAAGCGGCCCGCCGACTCGGCTATCAGCCCAACCCCCTTGGGCAACGCCTGCGCAAGGGCCGAACGGAGGCGGTCGGGCTTGTCATCCCCGCACCGCCGGGCGAATTCGCCGACCCGTTCTTTCTCGAACTCGCGGCTGGCCTCGGTGAAGGGCTCAGCCAGCACGGGCTGGACCTGCTCGTCACGGCTTGCGCCCCAGGGCCGGAAGAGTTGCGCTGCTACCGCCGGCTGGTGGAGGGCCGGCGGGTCGACGCCGTGGTTCTTGCACGCACCCGCCGACAGGATGAACGCATTCTCTACCTTGCCGAGCGAGGCGTGCCGTTTGTCGCGCACGGGCGCAGCAGCGACGTCCAGCACCCGTTTCCCTACGTGGACGTCGACGGCACGCACGGCTTTTACGTGGCGGCGCGCCACCTGCTGGCACTGGGGCACCGCCGCATCGGGATCATCAACGCTCCGCAGGAGCTCAACTTCAGCCATCACCGGTTCGAAGGCTACCGAAAAGCGCTGATAGAGGCCGGTTTGCCGCAGGAGGAGAGGCTCCTCGTTCAGGGAGACCTGACAGAGGAAGGGGGGTATCGAGCGATGCACCGCCTCCTGGGGGCGCCTGACCCTCCCACCGCCGTTCTCTGTGCAAACGACCTCATGGCCATCGGCGCCATGCACCTGCTGCGCGAGCAAGGGCTGCGGGCGGGCCGGGACATCTCCGTCATCGGCTACGACGATATTCCAATGGCACGGTTCACCGATCCTCCTCTCACCACCCTCCGGCAGCCTATCCGCCAGGCGGGAAGGCGGCTGGTGAAGATGCTCGTCTCCTACATGTCCGGCGTTGCGGCAGAGAAGCTGCAGGAAGTGTGGCTCCCTGAACTCGTCCTGCGCGGTTCGGCGGGGCCTCCGGGAGGCAGGACAGACAGTGCAAGGCCCGACCGGTAAGTGGCGGGTCCCGGCGTGACGTTCGAAAGGAGGAGCCTCATGCGTCAAGGATGGATAGTGGCTTTGGCCAGCGTGATGCTCGTGATGCTTGTGACCGCGGTGCCACCGGCCAGCGCCTCGCAGTCTTCGGTGCTGTTCCTCTCCACCCAGCTTCGGCCCATCGAAGAAGCCGAGAAGATGCGGCAGTCGATCCTCGCCGGCTACCCCGGACACGTGGAGTTCATTCCCGTGGAACCGGTTCCCTTTGCTGACCGGGTTCTGGCTGAGACCCGTGCCGGCAGGGTGATGATCAGCTTGGTCGGAGGCGTGCACGGCGACTTCCCCGCACTGGTCAACGCCGGCGCGCTGCAGCCCGCTGACGACGTGCTGTCCAGGCTTGCAGACCGCGGGTTCGTCCCCGCCTACGTTGAGCTTGGCAAGCTGGGAACCCCTTACCAGCAGTACATTCCCTGGATGCAGGCGACCTACATCATGGTCGCCAGCCGCGAGGCCCTCAAGTACCTGCCGCCGGGAGCCAACCTCGATTCCCTCACATATGGTCAGTTGAAGGCTTGGGGCGAGAACCTGCTGAAGGCAACGGGCCGCCGGCTCCTTGGCTTTCCTGCAGGGCCTAAAGGGCTCATGCACCGGTTCTTCCAGGGCTACCTGTACCCGTCCTACGTGAAGAGCACCGTAACGCACTTTCGAAGCCAGGAAGCCGAGGCTATGTGGAAGGAGTTCACCGAACTCTGGGCTTACGTCAACCCACAGTCCACCAGCTACGAGTTCATGCAGGAACCGCTCCTGGCCGGAGAGGTGTGGGTGGCCTGGGACCACACGGCGCGCCTGATCAACGCACTGCGCGAACGCCCGCAGGACTTCGTCGCCTTCCCTGCCCCTATCGGCCCCAAAGGGCGCGGGTTCATGCCCGTCTTGACCGGGCTTGGCATCGTCAAGAGCGCCCCGAACCCCGAAGGAGCAGCGTCGGTCATCGAGTACCTGACGCGCCCCGATGTGCAGCTGGCCATCCTTCGGGAGATCGGCGGGTTTTTCCCGGTCATCCAGGTAGCCATGCCCGCCGATCTGCCCGCCGGCGTCAAGCTGGCCGCAGAGGCCGTCGCCAAGCAGTCGGCGTCACCCAATGCCGTTCCCAGCCTGCTGCCCGTGGGACTGGGGGTCCGCGACGGCGAGTTCAACCGCGTCTTCGTGGACACGTTTGCGCGGATTGTGCTGCGCCGCGAAGACGTGCGGCGAGTTCTTGACCAGCAGGCCGAGAAGATGCGGCGGATCATGGCGGAAGCCAAAGCCCCTTGCTGGCCCCCGGATGAGCCCAGCACGGGAGCCTGCCCGGTTCTGTAAGGTCTGTAAGGTAGTAAAGGGCATCCCGGGAGGGAAGATGGCAGCACCATGCGGAGCGAGCGATACCTTCCCTACCTGCTCTTGTTGCCGAGCATCGTATTCCTGGCGTTTTTCTTCGCAATGCCACTTGCAGAGGCTTTCTGGCTCGCTCTGCGGGCGGGAGAGGCGGGGTGGTCGCTGGAAAACTTCCGACGCATGGCATCCGACCTCTACTTCGGTGATGCCGCCCGTAACACCCTGCTTCTCACTGCCGTCGTGGTGCCCATCCAGGTCGTCCTGGCCCTGGCGATGGCGCTTCTCCTGGGAGGAGTCCGCCAGGGCCGGGACGTTCTCCTTTACATATGGTCGATTCCCCTGGGTATCTCAGACCTGGCCGCCGGCATCGTCTGGCTCAGCATCTTCACGGAACGGGGCTATCTCAACAGTCTGTTGCACGCCCTCGGGCTCATCGACACCCCACGTCTGTGGCTCAGCTACGAGAATCCCCTGGGGCTGTTCGTCTCCGTGGCCGTCGCCGAGGTGTGGCGCGCGACCGCCATTGTCCTCGTGATCCTCGTCGCCGGGCTGCAGCTCATCCCAAAGGAGTATGCGGAGGCTGCCGAGGTTTTCGGCGCAACGGCCTGGCAGCGGTTCAGGCGGGTGACGCTTCCGCTATTGAAGCCAAGCCTCCAGACCGCTCTCATCCTGCGAACGGTGTTGGCCTTCGAAGTCTTCGCGGTCGTGCTGACGCTGACCGGCCGCAACTTGCCCGTGCTCGCCGGTGAGGCCTACAACTGGTACGCAGCTTACCAGGTGCCGGGGGTGGCAGCCGCCTACGCCGTTCTCATTCTCGGCCTCTCGCTGGCCGCAACGTGGATGTACCTGCGGCTCGTTCAAGTCAAGCCAGAGGTGACGACATCATGATCCGGCGCGTCGGCCTCGTGCTGGCCGTGGTGCTCCTGAGCGCGTGGGTGCTCCTGCCCATCTACCTGATCGCCGTCCCTTCGGTGTCGGTGCGCCAGTCGGTGTACGCGTGGCCCAAGAACTTCTGGCCCGGCGAGTTCTCGGCGGACACCGTGCGCTTTTTCTTCTCCGTCGAAGGCGTCTGGAAAGCGACGCGCAAGAGCCTGGTCGTGGCGGGCATCACCGTGCTGCTTTCGCTGCTGCTGGGCGCCCCGGCCGGGTATGCCCTGGCTCGGTACCGATTCACCGGGCAGAACGCGTACCGGCTCGCCATCCTGCTGACGCGTGCCTTTCCCATCGTGATCCTGTCGATTCCGCTGGCCGTGCGCTTCATACGGCTCGGGATGTATGATACCCCCCTTGCCGTGGCGCTCGTACACACCGCCCTGGCCCTGCCTTTTGCCGTTCTGGTCAGCGCGAGCCTCTTCGTCGGCATTCCCCGGGAACTCGAAGAGGCGGCCTGGACGTTGGGCTGCAGCCGGCTACAGGCTTTCGGGAGAATCGTCATGCCCCTGGCCCTTCCCGGACTGGCAGCAACGGGTATCTTTGCCTTCGTCACCTCGTGGAACGAGGTATTTGCGGCCAGTATCCTCACGCTCCGAGAACGTACCCTGCCCGCATTCCTGCTGGCCGTGCTGGGTGATGCTCCGCTGCCCTTCCGCTTCACCGGGGGGTTCCTTCTGATCTTGCCAGCGCTTGTCTTCATGTTTGCCGTCCGGCGATACCTCTTCACCCTGTGGGGTATCGCCAGCCGCTAGGGAGGTCGACCGATGGCCGGGATCCGAGTTGATGCCGTGGGCAAGAGCTTCGGGCGCGTCCGGGCTCTCGACGGCGTGCATCTGGAAGTGCGCGACCGGGAGTTCGTCGTGCTTCTGGGCCCTTCCGGATGCGGTAAGACCACCCTCCTTCGGATTATCGCAGGGCTTGAAACGCCGGACGCCGGACGGGTCCGCATCGGTGAGCGGGACGTCACCCGGCTCGCCCCACGGCATCGAGGTATCGCGATGGTCTTTCAAAACTACGCCATCTTCCCGCACATGAACGTCTTCGAGAACATTGCCTTCGGCTTGCGCATGCGCAGACGCCCGATGGCGGAGATCAAGCAAAAGGTGGAGCGCGTCGCCGCCCTGATGCATATCCACGAACTCCTGAGCCGCTACCCCGGGCAACTTTCGGGCGGCCAGCGCCAGCGCGTGGCCATGGCGCGGGCCCTGGCCGTGGAGCCAGAGGTGCTGCTGATGGACGAGCCGCTCTCCAACCTCGATGCGCTCTTGCGGTTGGAGATGCGAGCGGAGTTGAAGCGCCTCCTGCAGGAGCTCCGGACGACCACGCTCTACGTGACCCACGATCAGGTAGAAGCCATGAGCCTTGCGGACAGGATTGCGGTGATGCAGGCCGGGCGCATTGTCCAGTACGACAGCCCGCTGAAGGTCTACCGGGAACCCGTCAACACCTTCGTCGGCGGATTCATCGGCAGCCCCCCGATGAACTTCCTTCAGGTGAGCGTGGTCAGGCGGGATGGAAAAACCTTTGCCGACGTCGGGCACCTGCGGCTTCCAGTCGCCGGAAGCTTTCCCCGCGATCAAGTGCTTCTCGGTATACGGCCGGAGGATATGAAGGTCGAGACAGCGCCCGCTCCGGACGCGCTGGAATCCAGCGTGCTCGTCGTGGAGCCGCTCGGATCCCATCTTCTCCTCACCCTTAAGTGGAACGGCCAGAGGCTCAAGGTCACCGTGCCGGAAGGCCTGGCCATCGCGCCGGGCGACATCGTCTGGGCCCGGCTCGACCCGGCACGGGTGCGCTGGATGGACCCGAAGACGGGGCAAAGCCTTTCTCAACAGGGTGGCGAAGCGTGAACCTCGTGGAGGAAGCCATCGAGACCCTCAAGGCCAACGGCCGCGGAGACTTCACCGTTCCCTCGGCGGACCTGTATCCGTATCAGTGGCTGTGGGATGCGGGGTTCATCGCCCTGGGCTGGGGCCAGGTATCGGAGGGGCGTGCGTGGCAGGAGCTTTTCTCGGCGTTCAAGGGGCAGTGGCCCGACGGCTTTCTTCCGCACATCGTCTTCCACCGGCCGGACCCCAATTACTTCCCGGGTCCGGATGTGTGGCAAACCCACACTGTGCCCCCTACGTCTGGCATCACGCAGCCCCCCGTCCTTGCTACGGCCACGTTGATTCTCTACCGGCAGGCTCGTGACCGCGAACTCGCCAGGAACGCAGCCGAGGAACTGTTTCCAAAGCTCATGGCTTACCACCGCTGGCTGTACCGGGCTCGGGACCCTGAAGGCACGGGTCTGGTCAGCATCCTGCACCCGTGGGAATCCGGGATGGACAACAGTGCGGCCTGGGACGAGCCGCTGGGGCGGGTCCTTCCCGCCGAACTCCCTGCCCGTAGGAAGGACACTTCCCACGTCCATTCCTCAGAGCGGCCCTCCGACGACGAATACCGGCGATACCTTTCGCTGGTCGTTCGCTTCAGGGACCTTCGATACGACCCGAGCCGCCTCTACTTCGAATCACCCTTTCGGGTCGTCGACGTCGGGTTCAACGCCCTGCTCCACCAGGCCAACCAGGACCTCCGGGCGCTTGCCATCGAGCTCGGCAAGCCCACCGAGGAATTGGACGGATGGATTCGTCAAGGCACCCAGGCCTTTGGGCGGCTGTGGGACGACGGTGAAGGCCTCTACTTCTCCCTCGACGCCATCGCCGGCAGCCCGATCCGGGTACCCACCTCGGCAGCCTTCCTGCCGCTGTATGCAGGGACACCCGACACCACCGCTGCCCAGCACCTCGCATTTCACCTG
>JBFMCJ010000002.1 GCA_040754675.1 Bacillota bacterium | reverse complement strand
GCTTTTCCGTCTCCGGCAGTCTCAGAGCGGCCGCCCGCACCACCGAGACCCGCCTCGGCCGCGGGTGCCCGGGCGGACAGCGCGCCGGCCGCGCCGCAGGTTGTCAAGCCACCTTCGGGTGCTCCGGCCGTCATCCGGCCCCCTGAGAAGCCACGACCGGTCGCGGACCAGCGGCCGGCCACCGACCAGCGTACCGGAGGCGAACAGAGAGTTGCCGCCGAGCAGCGCAAGCCGGCCCTCGAACGGCACGCGGCCGCGCCTGCGGGTCGTCCGGCAGGCGAGCAGGCGAAAGCCGCCGCGCCTTCTCCCGCGGCCCAAAAGCCTGCTGCGCAGGCGCCCGCGAAGCAGGCGCCTCCGCGGCACGGACAGCCGGCCGGCAAGTTCGCCCCGAAGGCGGCCGCGCCGCCTGCCCCGGCACGTCCCAAGGAAGGGCGACCGGCGCACGCAGGGCGGCCGGCTGCAGATCGGGGGTCTCAAGCGAAAAGGCGGCCGCACCCGCACGCAGCGCCGCCTCGGGGGATGGGGCGTCCGGCGCTGCCCGCCCAGCCCGCGCCTCAGCCGCCTCGGGGCGGAACCATCGAACTCCCGCAGCGGATCGTGGTGCGGGACCTGGCGTCCCGGCTCGGCGTATCGGCGGCGGAACTGATCAAGCAGCTCATCAAGCAAAACGTGATGGCGAGCATCACGCAGGAGATCCCGTTCGACGTGGCCGCGGCGGTGGCACAGCGCTTCGGCTTCACCGTGCAGCGCCCTAAGACGAGCGAGGAGCGGTTCCTCGAGGAGCTGCAGCAGCAGGCTGCCGGGAAGCCGGCGCGCCTCGAACCGCGGCCGCCGGTGGTCACCATCATGGGTCACGTCGACCACGGCAAGACCACGCTTTTGGACGTGATCCGCGAAAGCCGGGTGGCCGCCCAGGAGTACGGGGGCATCACGCAGCACATCGGCGCCTACCAGGTGGAGGCGCAGGGCCGGCTCATCACGTTTCTCGATACACCCGGCCACGAGGCGTTCACTGCCATGCGCGCCCGGGGCGCGCAGGTGACCGACATCGCCGTCCTGGTGGTGGCTGCCGACGACGGCGTCATGCCGCAGACGGTGGAGGCCATCAACCATGCGAAGGCCGCCGGTGTCCCCCTCGTGGTGGCCATCAACAAAATCGACAAGCCGACGGCCAACCCCGACAGGGTGAAGCAGCAGCTCGCGGAGCACGGACTCGTGCCCGAGGAGTGGGGCGGCGACACCGTCATGGTGCCGGTCTCGGCCCTTCGCCGCCAGGGCATCGACGAGCTTCTCGAGATGATCCTGCTGGTAGCCGACCTCAAGGAGCTGAAGGCGCCGGTCGACCGCCCGGCCACGGGCGTCGTCGTGGAGGCGCAGCTCGACCGGGGCCGCGGCCCGGTGGCCACAGTGCTCATCCGGGAGGGCACCCTCAAGGTAGGGGATCCCGTCATTGTGGGCGCCGTCCCCGGCAGGGTGCGGGCCCTGATGGACGACAAGGGCCGGCCACGCCAGCAGGCGGGGCCTTCCACGCCCATCGTGGTGCTGGGGTTGGCCGACGTGCCGCAGCCCGGCGACCTTTTGATGGTGACCCCGGATGAGGAGACCGCCCGCCGCATCGCCGGAGAGCGGCTCCAGAAGCAGCGGGCCGAGCAGCTCCGGCCCACCGCCCGGATGACCCTGGAGTCGCTGAGCCGGATGGCGGCCGAGGGCGAGCGGCGGGATCTCAACGTGGTCATCAAGGCCGACGTCCAGGGATCGCTGGAGGCGCTCCAGTCGGCGCTCCAGCAGCTTTCCGGCGACCAGGTCCAGGTGAACATCATCCACGGAGCGGTGGGCGGCATCAGCGAAGCGGATGTCAATCTGGCCGCCGCCTCGAACGCCATCATCATCGGGTTCAACGTGCGCCCCGACGCCAACGCCCGGCGGGTGGCCGAACGGGATCAGGTGGACGTGCGCACCTACCGCATCATCTACGAGGTCATCGATGATGTGAAGGCGGCCATGCAGGGGCTGCTCAAGCCGCGCCTCGAAGAGCGCGTGCTCGGCCGGGTGGAGGTGCGGCGCACCTTCAAGGTGTCCGGCGTTGGCACCGTGGCCGGCTGCTACGTCACCGACGGCCGCGTGGTGCGCAGTGCCAGCGTGCGGGTCCTCCGCGACAACGTGGTGGTCTTCGAGGGCAAGATCGCCTCGCTGAAGCGCTTCAAGGACGACGTGCGCGAGGTGGCGGCCGGCTACGAATGCGGCATCGGACTCGAGCGGTTCAACGACATCAAGGAGGGCGACGTCCTGGAGATCTACGAGATGGCCGAGGTGAGCCCGACCGCGCAGGCGTCCGCCGCAGGCAACCGGGCGGGCGCGTGAGCAGGGGCGGGGCTTGAGGCCTCGCCTCGGCCCGGGCCTTGAAGGCGAGGCAGCAGCCATGGTGGTAGCCGTCGGGACGGCCGACCTCTGGATCGAGAGCAGCCAGTCGCTCAAGGATCGGCGCCGCGTCGTCCGGTCGCTCGCCGACCGGCTCAAGGCTCGCCTGAATGTCTCGGTGGCCGAACTGGAAGAACCGTTCAGCTGGCAGCGGGCTCGCCTGGCCGTCGCCTGCGTCAGCCAGACGGAGGCGCAGGCACGAGCGGTGATGGACCAGGCCCGCCGCCTCGTGGAGGGAAACGCCGAGGCCGAACTGACCCAGTTCGAGGTATCCTTCTACTGCTGATACAAGACAGGGCAGGAGTGCACGCCGCATGGGCAGGCTGCGCGTTGAACGGCTCAGGGAGGAGTACCGCCGGGAGGTCAGCGACATCCTCCGGCGCATGAAAGACCCGCGCCTTGGATTCGTCACCGTCACGGACGTGGAGGTCTCTCCCGACCTGCGCCATGTCAAGGTGTTCGTAAGCGTGCTGGGCAGCGAGGAAGACCGCCGCCGCACGCTCGGGGTGCTCGACCAGGCCCGGGGATACGTGCGGACGGAGGCCGGCCAGCGCATCCGGCTGCGCCACACGCCCGAGATCAGCTTCTACTTTGACGAATCCGTGGAGCGGGGCGCACGGGTGATGACCATCCTGTACCAGCTCCGGCGGGAGGCCCAACGAACCCAAGCCCGCTCTGCGGCCGGGCCAGGCGAGGATACCGGCCGCACCTTCGGCGAAGGCAGGGAGGACGGCACGTGACCGCCGAATGGCCGGAGATCGAGCAGGCCGTCACGACCATTGCCCGGTGGCTTCTGGCGAAGGAGCGGATCGCGGTCGTGGGGCACGTGGATCCCGATCTGGACAGCATCGGGTCGATTCTGGCGCTGAAGCTTGCCCTGTCGGGGCTGGGAAAGACCGCGTGGGCGGTTAGCCCGGATCCCGACCCCCGGTACTGGCACTTCCTTCCCGGGCACGACGACCTGCTGGTGGGCGCCCCGGACTGGCTGATCCCCGATGTCGTCGCCGTCCTGGACACCGAGGTCCGAGAGGAACGCCTCGGTGCTGCATGGCCGTTGGTGCAACGTGCTCGCCTGACGCTGAACGTCGACCACCACAACACCAACATCCGCGCAGCCGACCACTGGCTCGTGGAACCGGCCGCGGCGGCCACTGGAGAACTGGTCTACTACCTGGTCCGGGCGCTTGGCGCCCCCGTCACCCGGGAGATCGCCACCTGCCTCTATGCCGCGATCCTGACCGACACGGGGGCGTTCCGGTTCAGCAACACCTCGGCCCGGACGCTGGCCCTGGCGGCGGAGCTGGTGGAGAAGGGCGTGGATCCCCACGACGTGTCGGCGCGCATCTACGACACGCGCTCGTGGGAGTTCATTCGGCTGCTTGGGCGGATGCTCTCGAACCTGCGCCGGACCGATGACGGCCGGATCGCCTGGATCGAGCTCAGCCGCGAGGAGGCCGCTCAAGCGGGCGTTACGCCCAGCGAGGTCGAGGGGCTCGTCCAGTATCCCCGGATGGTGGACGGCGTCGAGGTCGCGGTTCTGTTCAAGGAGCTGGAGCCGGGTAAGACCCGGGTCAGCCTGCGCTCTCAGCGCTACGTGGATGTGTCAGCGATTGCCCGGACGTTCGGGGGCGGCGGGCACTTGCGGGCGGCGGGCTGCACCCTGGCCGCTCCCCTGGCGGTCGCCGTCCGGCAGGTCATCGAGGCCTGCAGGCAGGCGGTCGCGCAGGGCCAGGAGAGCCTTCCCCTGGACGGCCGGCAGAGCAGAGGTGGCTGAAACAACCATCGACGGTCTGCTCAACCTCCTCAAGCCGCCCGGCATGACCTCCCACGACGTCGTCAACGTCGTACGGCGGCTCTCCGGTGAGCGGAGGGTCGGGCACGCCGGAACCCTGGACCCCGGCGCGGCAGGGGTTCTGGTGATCTGCGTCGGGCAGGCCACCCGTTTTGCGGCCTTCCTGCAGGAATCCGAGAAGGCTTACCGCGCCGAGATGGTGCTGGGCGTCCGGACCGACTCCCAGGACGCGGCGGGGCGGACCCTTTCTGTGGCCGAAGCGTTCGAGATCCCGTGGAGCGAAGTGGATGCGGCCCTGGCGGGCATGATCGGCACGATACAGCAGCGCCCACCCATGGTTTCGGCCGTTCACTACCAGGGGCGCAGGCTGTACGAGCTTGCGCGGGAGGGCGTGGAAGTCCAGCCCCCGGCCCGCACCGTCGAGGTCTACGACTTACAGGTAGTGGAGGTCTGGCCGCCTCACTCAGAGAACGCCGGGTTCGGGGCGCGGGTGCTGTTTGACATCACGTGCAGTTCGGGCACGTACGTCCGCACCATCTGCGCCGACGTGGGCGACCGGCTCGGATGCGGCGCCCACCTGGGCTTCCTCGTGAGGACGCGCAGCGGGCCGTTCCGCTTGGAAGAGAGCGCCACCCTCGAGGAGCTCGAGGCGGCTTCCCGGCAGAACCGGCTGGCCGAGTACCTGATGCCCATGGACGCGGGGCTGCAGCACTATCCGCCCGTCCGCCTGGAGGGGGCCGAGTTGAAGCGCGCTCGCAACGGGCTTGCTGTGGAGTGGCCGCCCGCGGTACCCAGGCCGGCAAGCCTCCAGAAAGGCGACCGGTTGCGGTTGTACGACGGCGAGGGCCGCTTCTTCGGGGTTGGCGTGCTGGACCAGCACCCGGATGCCCGGGTGCTCGTGCGCCCGGAGCGGCTGCTATCGGCTGCCGCTCTCCCGTGAAGGGGCGATGTCTGCTGCGCAACGATCGATATCTGTTGGAGCCGGATGAGACGGCTCACCCCGCCCGCATCGGATGGTACCCCCCGGAGCCACCCGCCGGGGAGACGGTGGTTGCCATCGGGACCTTCGATGGGGTTCACCTGGGGCACCAGGCCATCGTGGGGCAGGCGGCCGAACTGGCCTTCAAACAGGGCGCGGCCTGCGTTGCGGTCACCTTCGAGCCGCACCCGCGCCACGTGTTGAACCCGGCGTCCGCGCTCCCCATCCTCACGCCGCTGCCCGAGCGTGTGCGGCTGCTCCTCCAAAGCGGAGCGGCCGCCGTGGCCGTCATCACCTTCGACCGCAAGCTCGCGGCGCTGGACGCCGAGACGTTCGTCGATTGCGTCTTGCGCCGGCAGCTCCGTGCTCGAGGGGTGGTGGCGGGGTTCAACTTCGGATTCGGGCGCAACCGCAGCGGGTCGGCAGCCACGCTCGAGCGGTTCGGTGAGAAAGCGGGCCTGGCGGTTCGGATTGTCCAGCCCGTCGAAAGCGGCGGGCGCGTCGTCTCGTCGAGCGAGATTCGCCGGCTGCTTCAAGAAGGCGACGTAAAGGAGGCGGCCCGGCTCCTCGGCAGGGCCTACCGGGTCGGCGGGGTCGTCGTAAAAGGGGACGGCCGGGGGCGCGCTCTGGGCTACCCCACCGCCAACGTGCGGCCGGATCCGCTGCAGCTTGTGCCGGCCGACGGGGTGTACCTGGCGCTTCTCGACGGCATGCCGGCCCTCGCGGTGATCAGCGCTCGTCCCACCTTTGGCCAGGACGCGCGGCGCTGGCTTGAGGTGCATGTCCTCGAAGGGTGGTGGGAACTGTACGGCCGGCAGGTGTCCGTGGACCTGCTCCAGAAGCTGCGGCCCATCGTACGCTTTGAAAGCGCCCAAAAGCTCGCGGCCCAGATCGAGGCAGACCGCAGGTCCGCCCTGGCCTACTTCGCTGCGGCGCGTGAGCCGCATCTTCAGCAGAGGCCCGGAGTGTGATAGAGTGAGCGCGCGAAACCCGTCGCTCGAACCCGGCGTTCTCGTCCTCCGCACCGGGTTTGGGCTGCGGGCGCTTCCAGAGTAGAGAAGGAGGATGCTTCAGGCATGCCACTCAACAAAGAGGTCAAGGAGAACCTGATCCAGGAGTTCCGCCGGCACGAAGGGGACACGGGCTCCCCTGAGGTCCAGATCGCTCTTCTGACCCAGCGCATCAACGACCTCACGGAACACCTCAAGGTGCACCGCAAGGACTTTCACAGCCGGCGAGGGCTCTACAAACTCATCGGGCAGCGCCGGGGCCTGCTCAACTACCTCGAACGCAGCGACGTCCAGCGTTACCGGGAACTGGTCGAGCGGCTCGGATTGCGCCGGTAGCCCAGGGAGGCACAAGCAAGCATATGTTTGACGTTGACCGTTACGAAATGGAGCTGGCAGGTCGCCGGCTGGTGCTCGAAACCGGCAAGCTGGCACGGCAGGCGGGCGGGTCGGTTTTGGCCCGTTACGGGGACACCGTCCTTCTGGTGACGGCGACCATGTCACGGCAGCCGCGGGAAGGGATCGACTTCTTCCCGCTCTTGGTCGATTTCGAGGAGCGCATGTACGCAGTCGGCAAGATCCCGGGGGGATGGGGCCGCCGGGAGGGCAAACCGGGAGAGATCGCCACGCTGTCGGCCCGTATGGTGGACCGGCCGATCAGGCCGCTGTTTCCCGAGGGGTTCCGCAACGACGTCCAGGTCGTGGTGACGACCCTCAGCGTGGATCACGACGCCCCGCCGGATGTCCTCGGCATCATCGGCGCTTCCGCCGCCCTGACGATCTCGGAGATCCCGTTCCTGGGTCCTGTGGGGGCCGTCCGGGTGGGGCTCGTAGATGGCCAGATCGTCATCAACCCCACGGCCGAGCAGCAGAAGGCCAGCCAGCTCAACCTGGTGGTGGCGGGCACCAAGGACGCCATCATGATGGTCGAGGCGGGGGCCGACGAGGTACCGGAGGAGCAGGTGCTCGACGCCATCATGCAGGGCCACGAGCAGATCAAGCGGGTGGTGGCCCTGCAGGAGCAGTTGCGCGCCGACGCGGGCAAGCCAAAGGTGGAGGTCCCGCTGTTTACGCCCGACCCTGGCGTGGCAGCGTGGGTCGAGCACCACGGCCGAGCCGTGCTTTCGGCCGCGGTGAAAAACCCCGACAAGCTCGCGCGTGAGGAGGCCATCGAGAAGGCCCGGCAGGAGATCATCGAGCGCTTCGTCTCCGAGCACGGCGGGGAGGAGCAGGCCGCGCCGCTTCTCAAGGACGTCGAGACCATCCTCGACAAGCTGCTCAAGGACGAGGTCCGGCGCATGATTGTGGAGGAGGGGGACCGGCCGGACGGCCGCCGCCCCAACGAGATCCGGCCCATCTGGTGCGAGGTGGGGGTGCTGCCCCGCACGCACGGCTCGGGGCTGTTCGTGCGCGGCCAGACCCAGGTGCTGACCACGTGCACGCTGGGGCTCAAGTCAGACGAGCAGCTGCTTGACGACCTGCGCGAGGAGGACCGCAAGCGCTACATCCACCACTACAACTTCCCGCCGTACAGCGTGGGCGAGGTACGGCCCATGCGGGCGCCTGGCCGCCGCGAGATCGGCCACGGGGCCCTGGCGGAGCGCGCGCTTTTGCCGGTCATCCCTTCCGAGGATGAGTTTCCCTACACGATCCGCCTCGTTTCAGAGGTGCTGGAGTCCAACGGTTCGACCTCCCAGGCCAGCGTCTGCGGCAGCACGCTTGCGCTGATGGATGCCGGCGTACCCATCAGGAAGCCCGTTGCCGGGGTGGCCATGGGCCTGGTCAAGTGGCAGGACCGGTTCGTCGTGCTCACCGACATCCAGGGCATCGAGGACGCCCTGGGCGACATGGACTTCAAGGTGGCCGGGACGAAGGACGGCGTCACGGCCGTTCAGATGGACATCAAGGTGCACGGCGTGACCCGGGAGATCCTGGCCCAGGCCCTCGCGCAGGCGAAGGCCGGGCGGCTCTTCATCCTGGACAGGATGCTGCAGGTCATCGACCGGCCGCGGCCCGAACTCTCGCCACGGGCGCCGCGGATCATCACCCTGGAGATCCCCGTGGACAAGATCCGCGACGTCATCGGCCCCGGCGGCAAGATGATCCGGAAGATCATCGAGCAGACGGGCGTAGAGATCGACGTGGAGGACGACGGGCGGGTCTTCATCGCCTCGGCCGATGAGGGCAGCGGCAAGAAGGCCGCCGAGATCATCCAGAACCTGGTCCGCGACGTCGAGGTCGGCGCGGTCTACCTGGGCAAGGTGAAGCGCACCACCAGCTTCGGGGCGTTCGTGGAGATCCTGCCGGGCAAGGAAGGGCTGGTCCACATCTCCGAACTGGCTCCCGAACGGGTGGGCCGAGTCGAGGATGTCGTCAACGTAGGTGACGAGGTTCTGGTGAAAGTCACCGAGATCGACCGCCTGGGGCGGATCAACCTGTCCCGCAAGGAAGCCCTTCCCGCGGCGCAGCGGCAGGCCGATGGCCAGGCCGTTCGCCCGAGCGGCGAGGACCGCCGGCGCCGGGAAGGTCGATGGGACGCCCGGCGGCCGGGCGGCGGTTTCGGCGGCCGGCGGGGCGGGCACTAGAGCCTAAATGCGGTAAGGTCGCGCCCGCCACCTGCGGGCCCGCTCGCGGCAAACAGGGGCATGATGGAGCTTCGTGCGGGCGTCGTGCGGCAGGTGGTGGGGCGGCAAGGCCGCAGGATCGATCTTTTGGTTGACATTGACCCAGGCCCGGGTGACCCCTCGAGCGGGCGGGCATGGGCTTTTTGTGACCTGAGCTACGAGGCCTGGTTTCCCGGGCAGCGCGTGTTGCTCAACACCACGGCGGTCAGCCTGGGTCTGGGAACCGGCGGGCAGCACGTCGTGGTGGCGCCGCTCGACCCTCCACCGCTGGCGGGGGGCTGGGCCACGCCGCCCGCCAGCCGGCGGCACGGGCATATCATGAAGCTCCGCTACACGCCGGTGCAGCTTGCCGTCATGGCGGCCGAGGAGCCGGCCGGCCCCTACCACCGTGCCGTACGGGACGCTCCGGACCTGCGGGGGCTGCCCGTTGCGGTCGTGTCGCTCCACAGCATGGTAGGGGTGGTTGCCGCCGCGTGCCGGTGGGCCGCCGGGTGTTCGCCAGACCTGAAGGTAGCGTACGTGATGACGGATTCGGCCGCGCTTCCGGCCCACGTGAGCCGTTACCTTCACCTGCTGCGGCGGGCCCGCATCATCGGACTCGTCATCACCTCAGGCCAGGCCTTCGGGGGAGACATGGAGGCGGTGCATCCCGCCTCAGCCCTGGCCGTCGCGCAGAGGGCGGGGGCCGACGTGGTGATTCTGGGCCCGGGCCCGGGGGTGGTGGGCACGGCCACCGCGCTGGGCCATACGTGCCTGGAGGCTGCGTCCCTGTGCGACCTGGCGGGGGCTCTCGGCGCAGCACCCGTGCTGGTGCCACGGCTGTCCCTGCGGGACGCGAGGGCCCGGCACCGGGGCTTGAGCCACCACGACCGGCTGGCGTTCGGGCGGATCACGGCGAGGCCGGCCCTTTTGGTCCTCCCCGGGTCGCTTCCCGGACGTTTTCGCAGCGCGGTGATCCGGCAGTTGAGCAGAAGCGGCCTCCTCGCCCGGCACCGGGTCGTGGAGGTGGACCCCGCCCCCGTTCGCCCGGCACTCTTTCGGTTGCCCGTCGCCCCTGAAAGCATGGGACGCACGCCGCAAGACGACCCGCCCTTCTTTGATGCATGCCTTTCGGCCGGCCGGGTGCTTGCCATGCTGTGGGAAGCGGCGAGCCCGGCGGCCGGAGCGGGGGGCTCTTCGTGAGGGGGAGCGGCCTTCTGGCATGGGGCACCCCTGCTCCGGGCGCAACCGCGGCGAGTGCGCCGGGCGCCGTGCGTCTCGTGATGACGGCCCTGGCCGCAGCCGCCTTCGGGGTTGGGGTTCACCACGCGCTTGCCGCCCCCGAACAGGCCCCTACGCCCGCCCTTTACGCCGCGTGGGTCTGGCCGGAGGGAGACGGGCCCTGGGGGCCGCTGGCAGCTGCCCTGGGGCGGCAGCTTGCCTGGGGGGCCGCGGCCGTCTGGCTTTTCGGCCTGAGCGTCGTGGCCAGCCCGCTGGCTGTGGGCGCCGCCGTGCTGCGTAGCTACACCGCCGGCATCGTGCTCGGATCGGCGCTGGTCGGTTGGGGGCCGAGGGGTGTGCCGCTCCTGGCGCTGAGCGCGCTGCCGGCGCATCTCCTCGGGCTGTATGCCACCCTGGGCGCGGCGGGGGAGGCGCTGGCGTTCGCTGCCGCGTGCGGGCGATCCATGCTGGGCGCTTCGTCCGTCTGGCTTCCGGCGGCGTTCGGCGCGTACTGCCGCGCGGGCCTGCGTTTCCTCGGCGCAACGGCAGCGGCTGCTGCGGTGGAGGTCCTGGGTGTGTCGGCGGCGCGGCTGTTGCTGGGGTTCTTGGGATGGGAGGTATAATCCGCCGGGGAGTTGCACGCGACGGCCACTTCAAAGAGGAGCGGAAATGAACATGGCAGCGAGGGCGCCCGTTGACCGCGTCGTAATCATCGTCCTGGACAGCGTCGGCATCGGCGAGCTCCCGGACGCCGCGAACTACGGCGACCAGGGCAGCCACACGCTGCGCCACGCGGCCGAATCGGTTGGAGGGCTCTCGGCCCCAGGATTGGAGCGGCTCGGGCTGGGCTGTATTGACGCCATTCCCGGACTCTCGTGCCCGCCGCACCCGCAGGCAGCCTACGGCAAGATGGCGGAACGGTCGGCCGGGAAGGACACCACCACGGGCCACTGGGAACTGGCGGGCATTGTGACAAAGAGGCCTTTCCCGGTTTACCCCAACGGCTTTCCTGCCGAGATCATCGAGGCGTTCGAGCATGCCATCGGACGCAAGGTGTTGGGTAACCGCCCCGCTTCCGGCACCGCGATCATCCAAGAGCTCGGCGCCGAGCACCTGCGCACGGGTTGCCCGATCGTCTACACCTCGGCCGACAGCGTCTTCCAGATCGCGGCCCATGAGGACGTGATACCGGTCGAGGAGCTTTACCGCATGTGTGAGGTCGCTCGCGGCATCCTGCGGGGCCCGCACGCCGTCGGGCGCGTCATCGCCCGGCCCTTCGAGGGCAGCCCCGGGTCGTTCCGCCGGACGCCCCGCAGGCGGGACTTCAGCCTGAAGCCCCCCAGGCCGACTCTTCTCGACCGTGTCGCGCAAGCCGGCATGGGGGTGTGGGCCGTAGGGAAGATCGAGGATATCTTCGCGGAGCAGGGCATCACCGAGGCCGTCCACACCCAAGACAACATGGAGGGCGTGGACGCCACGCTGGATTTCCTGAGGCGCACCTCCAACCGGCGGGGCCTCATCATGACCAACCTGGTGGACTTCGACACGCTGTGGGGCCACCGTAACGACCCGGTTGCCTACGCGCGAGGCATCGAGGCGTTCGACCGCAGGCTGCCGGAGATCCTCCAAGAGCTGACAGCCCGAGACGTCCTCATCCTCACGGCGGATCACGGAAACGACCCCGTCACGCCCAGCACGGACCACTCCCGGGAGTACGTGCCGCTCCTCGTCACCGGCCGCCCGATCCGGGCTGGCGTGCAGCTTGGGGTCAGGGAGAGCTTCGCCGACGTGGCCGCCACCGTGGCCGACATGCTGGGCCTGCGCCCCCGCCCGGATTTCGACGCAGGCCAGAGCTTTGCCGCCGACGTGCTGATCTAGCTTGCGGCAATGCCCGAGCCGCGGCGGAAAGGCCGCGCAGGATGGCCGTCTCGCCCTGCGGTTCTGCGCCGGGCCGCCTCTTCATAGGGTAGTGCCGCAGCAACTGCGGCAGGCCCAGGAGGTGGCGCTGCGTGGTCCGGCGTCTCGCCATGCTGCTGGTAGCTCTGGCGGCGGCCGTTGCCCTGTGGATCGTCTGGCGCATCCCCGGCAACGCGCCGGGGCGTTCGGAGTGGCTGCTGACGATGGCGCCGCCGGCCGTCCCCGAACTGAAGCTCGCCTCCAGGGCAGCGGTGCTGATGGACGCGGCCAGCGGGCAGGTGTTCTACGCGCTCAACCCCGACGAGCCTCTCCCGCCTGCCAGCGTGACCAAGATCATGACCCTCATGCTGGCCCTGGAAGCCATCAGCGAAGGCCGGGCCAGCATGGCCGACGAGGTGGTCGCCTCGGAGCACGCCGCCTCGATGGGAGGCAGCCAGATCTGGCTCGAAGTCGGCGAACGCATGCCGCTGCGGGAGCTTCTCTACGCCATCGCGGTGGGTTCGGCCAACGACGCGTCGGTGGCGGTTGCGGAGTTCCTGGCCGGCTCCGAGAGCGCGTTCGTCGACATGATGAACCGGCGCGCGGCGGCTTTGGGCATGAAAAACACTCGCTTCGCCAACTCCACGGGGCTGCCGCCCCAGCAGACCGGCGATCCCGGTCCGCACGTCGCAAGCGCCTACGATCTGGCCCTGCTCTCCCGCCAGGCGGTCCAGACGCCCGGCCTGCTGGAACTCGTCTCCACGTGGGAGTACACGATGCGCCAGAACGGCATCAAAAAGCCGGTACTCTACAACTTCAACCGCATGTTGAAGCGCTACCCCGGCCTGGACGGGCTGAAGACCGGCATGACCAGCGAAGCCGGCTACTGCGTCGCGGTCACGTCGATGAGAGATAACCTGCGGCTCATCGCGGTCACCATGGGCGCACCCACGGCGAAGGACCGGGAAAACGACGTGAGGGCGCTGTTCGACTGGGGTTTCCGGCGCTACGAGGCGCGCCGGCTGGCCTCCTCGGGCGACGTGGTGGGCGCGGCCGAGGTGGCACGCGGCAAGCCCGCCTACGTTGCCCTGGTGCTGGCACAGGACGCCTTCATGACCGTCGAGCGGGGCACCAAGGTCCAGGTGGAAAAGAAGGCTGAACTGCCTTCACAGCTGGTGGCGCCCCTGGGGCCAGACGCCCGGGTCGGGATGGTTCGGCTCGTCGAACCGGCATCGGGTAAGCTTCTCGCCGAGGTGCCGGTCAAGGTGGCCCAACCGGTCGAGGTAGCCGGGTGGGGCGAACTGGTGGCGCGCCAGGTGCGCTCCTTTATGCAGGCCTGGGTTCCTGTCGGGAGGAAACCGGCACCGCCCCAGGCGAAGTAATGGCGTTGCGGTACTCGTGGCCTGGAAACAGACAGTGGGAGGGCCCCGTTCTTGGCGGTCACGGTCCAACTGCAGCGTCAGGGACCCGTACTGGTCGCACGCGTCGAAGGCGAACTCGACATGGCATCGGCCGCACAGCTTCGCAACCCCGTCGAGGAGGCCTGGGCCGGCAACGGCGAGCTCCGGCACATCGTTCTCAACTTGAAGGGGCTCACCTTTCTCGATAGCACCGGCATCGCCGTGATCCTCGGCCGGTACCGGGCGGCCCTCGGCCGGGGCGGGCGGCTGGTGGTGGTGGAAGTCACCCCCCGGGTGCGCCGGATGCTGGAGATCAGCGGCGCGCTCAGGCTGGTGGAGGTAGCCGGCAGCGAGGCGGAAGCCCTCACCCGCCTGGCCCCGAAGCGCAGCGGGCCTGCCCCGAGGCGGAGGAGGCGCACGCCCCATGAGCGGTGAACCGGCACGCTCGCCGAGATGGCTGACTGCGGCATGGGGACAAGGGCCGGACAGCTTCCTTTTGGCCATTGCGGCGTCCCCCGATAACCTGGCCTTCGCCAGGGCGGTCGTCGCGGCCTTCGCCGCGCGGTTGGCCTTCACGCTGGACGAGATCGAGGACATCAAGCTGGCCGTCTCCGAGATGGTGGCCAACGCCGTGATTCACGCCTACGCGGGCCAGTCCCCGGGCCCGGTCTGGGTCGCCGGCCGGGCGCAGGACGGGGGGCTCGAGGTGGTAGTGGAGGACAGGGGCCGGGGGATCAAAGACGTGGCCAGAGCGCGGGAGGCCGGCTACTCGAGTGCTGGCGGAGACCACCTGGGCATCGGCTTTTCCGTAGCCGAAACGTACATGGACCAGGTGCTCGTGGACTCCGTCCCGGGAGAGGGCACCTGTGTGCGCCTGTTCAAGCGGCCTGCCGCCGATCAAAAGCAAGCGGGCCCCCGCTGATCGCCTCCCCGTTCGCCCGGAAGAGCACGAGAAGCTGGCCGTGGCGGTGGCCAGGCGCTTCCGGGCCTTTCCGGTGGAGTTCGACGACCTGCTGCAGGCCGCGCGGCTGGGTCTGGTCGAGGCCGCGGCGCGCTTCGATCCTTCGGCCGGGGTCTCCTTTGCCACCTGTGCGGTTCCCATCATGCTCGGCCAACTTCGCCGGCTGGTGGAGAAGAGCCGGGCCGTCAGCGGAGTCCGGGGAGCGGCGGAACTGCTGCGTGCAGCCGAGGAGTGCCGCCGGCGGTTCCAGGCGGACAGGGGGCGCGATGCGACCCTCACCGAGCTTGCCGCCATGATGGGCGTGGACGCCGCCGAACTCGCGGCCGCCGTGGGGGCCATGGCGGCGCCCGTCCCGCTGGAAGAGACGCCGCTTTCGCCTGCCGCCCCTCCGGGTGAAGCCGAGCACTGGGCCGATACGCTGGACGTTCGCCGGGCGCTGGGGCGGCTGCCCGATGAGCTTCGGCGCATCGTCTACCTCCGCTTCTTCCAGGGCCTGCGCCAGCGGGAGGTGGCGCAGCTCCTCGGCCTTTCCCAGCCTGTTGTTTCCCGCCGGGAGCGGGAGGCGCTGGCTCATCTGCGGCGCGATCTGGAGGCGCCTGCCACTTCATCCCAGCCGTGACTTCACTTGCCGGAAGGGTCGGCGTGAAGCGCTTCGAATTCGCGTGAGCGATGGCGGACGCCGGCCAAAGACGAACGTCCCCTCGAAACGTTGCGACCGTCGAAAGAGCCGTACCTTGCAAAGATGCAGCGACAACTACGTAGTGAGCGAGGGAGTGCTGCGATGCGCATCGAGGGGGAACGGATCGGCCTCCGGCCGGTCAGGCCCGAGGATGCTCCCTACCTCCTGCAGTGGTCTTTGAACCCCGAGGTGGCGCAGTTCGTTCACGGCGAGTACCCTACCACCCTGGAACGCACCCAGGAGTGGGTGGAGCAAAGCCGGCGGGACCGGTACCGGCTGACGTTCATCATCGAAGGGCCGGACGGCGTTCCCATCGGCGACGTGGATCTGCATCACATCGCCTGGCGAAGCGGCGAGGCGGAGCTGCGGATCCGCATCGGCCGGCCGGAGCTGTGGAACCAGGGTCTCGGCACCGAAGCCATCCGGACCCTGCTGCGCTACCTCTTCGAGCAGCGCCACATGCGGAGTATCTACCTGCGGGTGCTCAGGAGCAACCGGCGGGCCATCCGTTGCTACGAGAAGTGCGGCTTTCGCAAGGAAGGGCGCATGCACGTCGTGGAGGACGGGCGCCCGGACGAACTTCTCCTGATGAGCGTAACGCCTGAGGAGGCCCTTGCCGAACGCACCCGGGATCCAGGAGCGCTGTCCGCCTGACGACCGGACCCTGTCGCACCATCCCCGGCGCTGCTTCGAAGCTCGAAGCCGCCGGGGTTTTAGTTTTCCGGCACCTCTCTTTTTCGGGCCCGCCGCAGGAACAATCGAGACGGCTTCGAAAAGAAGCCCAGGCCTGGCAGAAGGGGTGTCCCCAGGGGTGGTCGTCTCGGAAGCACCGCAGGCGCAGCAGGTGCGCCAAGCGCAGCAGGCTCAGCAGCAGACGCCCATCATCCGGTTTCAGGGCGTTCACAAGTGGTTCGGATCGCTTCACGTGCTCAAGGGGATCGATCTCGAGATTTACCCGGGCGAGGTGCTGGTCATCATCGGGCCAAGCGGATCGGGCAAGAGCACCCTTCTGCGCTGCATCAACCGCCTGGAGCCGATCCAGCAGGGCACCATCGTGGTGGACAGCTTCGACGTCAACGACCCGAAGACCCCCATCACGCGGCTTCGAAGCGAGGTGGGGATGGTTTTCCAGCAGTTCAATTTGTACCCGCACATGACGGCGCTGGAGAACATCACGCTGGCGCCCATCAAGGTGCGCGGGATCCCTCCCGAACAGGCGCGCCGCGAGGCGCTGGCGCTCCTGGAGAAAGTGGGGATTCCGGACAAGGCCAACGCGTACCCCTCCCAGCTCTCCGGGGGACAGCAGCAGCGCGTGGCCATCGCCAGAGGGCTTGCGATGCGGCCCAAGATCATGCTCTTCGACGAACCGACGAGCGCTTTGGACCCCGAGATGATCAAGGAAGTGCTCGACGTCATGCGCGACCTGGCCAGGGAGGGCATGACCATGGTGGTGGTCACCCACGAGATGGGCTTCGCCCGAGAGGCGGCTCGCCGGGTCATCTTCATGGACGAAGGCCGCATCGTGGAGCAGGGCCCGCCGAGCGAGGTCTTCCCCGCCCCGAAGGAGCCCCGCACCCGCGCCTTCCTGGAGAAAATCCTGTAAAGCGCCGGTACCCCTGAGATTTCCTGGAGCTTTCGAGGGTTATAGGGGGGCCTGCGGCCCGAAGGCGTGCGACAACGCCGGAGGGTGTTGGAAACGGCCCCGCAACGGTAGGGATTGCTTCCAGGCCGTCGAAATCCCTGCCAGTCTGTCTGGACAGGCAGACGGGCCCAGGCCGCGGGCTTGTGAGGAGGCGTCATGTTCGCCACCGTGGTTGACATTCTGGTCAAGGGCGGCCCGGTCATGATTCCGCTGGGCCTCGTCTCGGTATTCGCCGTCGCCATCAGCCTCGAACGTCTGTGGTACTTTGCCAAGCTTCGCGGCGACTCCGACCGCATCATGGACGAGCTCCGCATCCTCGTCCACGAGGGGCGGCTGCTCGAAGCGATGCAGACGATTCGAAGGGCAAACGGCCCAACCTCTGCGGTGCTGGCGGAGGGGCTGGCGGCGTGGGACCGCCCTCTGGAAGAAGTACGGGCGCGCATCGAGCGGGTGGGTCAGGACGAGGTCCAGAAGATGGAAAGCCGCATGGCGTGGCTCGATGCCATCGTCACGGGCGCGCCCATGCTGGGGCTTCTTGGAACGGTCACCGGTATCATCCGCAGCTTCCGGATCCTGGCGGCCATGGAGGGGGTTGAACCGTCGGGCTTGAGCGCGGGCATCGCAGAAGCGCTGATCACTACGGCTGCAGGGCTCACCATCGCGGTGCCGGTGCTGTTCGTCTACGTGTACCTGTCCGGGATCATCGACCGCCGGGTGGCGGCCCTCAACCGGACGACGTCCCAGTTTTTGCAACTCCTCTCTGAGGTCCGCGGAAGGAGCTAGCGCAGGGTCGTGGCCATCACACGAACCGTTCGCGGGCGGCCTCGCGTCGAGATCATCAACATGGTCGACGTGATGTTCTTCCTGCTGGCGTTCTTCATGGTTTTCACCACGTTTCGCACCGAACCGGCGACCTTGAGGCTTGACCTGCCCCGGGCGGTCACCGCCACCCGGGAGGCCTCTCCGGAACTGGTGGTGACCATCGACCGGGCGGGGCGCTACTACGTGGACGGGCGTCCCGTGAACCTGGCGCAGATGGGCGCCCTGGTGGGGGACGCGGTGCGGCGCCGGCCGGACCAGCTCGTCATCGTCCGGGCCGATAAGGGGATCAAGTACGACCTGGTGGTGCAGGCCATCGACGTGCTGCGCCGGGCGGGGGCCTACCGCCTGGGGCTGGCGGTGGAGCTCACCAGTGCGGCGTCCGGAGCGGGACGGTGAGTGTGGAGGGGTCCCATAGCCCGGCCCGGTGCAGGGGTGAATGGCGGGGCCATGATGGCGGCGAAAACGGGACCGTCGCAACAGCCGGGGCGGCTTGAGCCGTTCGTTGGGGTTTCGCTCCTGCTGCACGCCATACTGCTGCTCGTCCTTTCGCGGGTGATCCTCACCGATCGCTTCGTGCTGCCCAAGAGCGAAGGGGCGGTGGTGCAGGTGATCCCGGTGGCGCCCGCGCCGGCGCCCGGCCCGGTCTCGCCGCGCCCCGCCCGGGAGAGTTCCGCGGCGGGAGGGTCCGGCCAGGAGAGCAAGAAGGCGCCGCCTGCTGCCGCCAAGGTTGTGGCGGAAAAGCCCAAGCCGCAGGTCACTCCCAAGACGTCGGCCCCCGCGCCGGCGCCTGACAAGGCGCAGGTGGCGCCCCGGCCGGCTCCCGTTTCCAGCACGTCCCCGAAGTCGACTCAGCAGGTGCTCACCTCGGAACGCGGGCCTGCAGTGGCCGTCGCGGCTGCACCCAGGGAGCCGGCGGCTAAGAGTGCCCAACCCGAGACGCAGAAGGAGGCCGAGGCGGAGGGTCCGCTGACCCGCCAGGACAGTGCAGGGACCGGTGGCGTCCGGGAGGACAACCCCCCGCCGGGCCCCCCTGAACCCGATCTCACGGCGGCCATGGTGGTGGACTCAAGCCCGCCGATCTACCCGAAGAACGCCCTGACGTACGGTGCCCAGGGGCAGGTGCTTTTGGAGATCACCGTCAGTGTGGATGGCAGCATCAGCAGCGTGGCGTTCAAGCAGCGCACGGGGACCCAGCTGGACGCCTTTGCCGAGCGGTGGGTTCGTGACCGGTGGCGCTTCAAGCCCTCTTCCGTTAAGCGGCCGTATCGTCTGACCGTGCTGTTCGACTTCGCCATTACCCGGGACGAACAGGGCCGCGCCCAGCCAAGCGTGAGCTACCGCCTGGTCAGCGAGCGCGTGACTTACCTGTAATCGGGGCAGGTGACACAGCAAGGTATGAGGACGTATTCGCGCCAGGAGGGCGCCTCCTCGGGGAAAAGCGCGAGAAGACGCATTCTTGTGGCAGGCATCCTGGCCATGCTGGCCCTGGGAGGGCAGGCCCACACCCAGGAGGCCCCCGGGGGGCCGGGTCGCGTCGAGCTGTTCAACGAGTACATCCGGGTGGTGGTGAACAACTCCCCGGATGCCACCGGGCGTTTCTCCGTCAGCACCACGGGGGGCAACCCGGAGCGCGGTGACGACAACAACCGTCCCCTCATCTACGGGGGCGAGGAGCCCTGGACTTCGTTCACGACGGTTCGCATCGACGGCACCTCCTATGTGTTTGGAGGGCCAACCCACCTGCCGGCCGGCAAGGACGGGCCCTTCGGGCGGCCCGTGACGGCGCCGCGGCTGGTCCAGGGCGGACAGGAGATCGAGGCCGCCTGGCAGTACCCCGCCGGCATCGAGGTGGTCCAGCGCCTGAGCATTGCCCGGGGACGCACGACCGGCCTGCCTGACACCGTTCGCATTGAGTACGTGGCCATCAACAACGACCAGAAGCCTCACCCGATCGGCTTCCGGGTCGTGCTGGACGCGATGGCTGGAAGCAACGACGGGGCGCCGTTCCGCGTGGGGGAGCGGGCGGTCGAGAGCGACACGGTACTTTCCCGCTCCCAGCAGGAGATGCCCGAGTTCTGGCAGGCCTTCGACTCGCTGGCCCAGCCGGCGGTCATCGCCCAGGGGACGCTGCGGGGCGGCGAGGTGACGCCGCCTGACCGCGTCTACTTCACCAACTGGGGCGTCCTGCGGGACAGCCTCTGGGAGTTCGACTTCGCGCCCGGACGGACATTTGAGCGGAAGGGCGAGTACGAGCTGGACAGCGCGGTGGCGCTGTTCTTTGACCCGCAGGAGGTGCAGCCCGGGCAGAGCCGGTCCATCGTTGTCTACTACGGGATGGGCGGCATCAGCATCGTCCCCGGGCAGCTTGCCGTGGGGCTGTCGAGCCCGGAGATGGCGGTCATCGGCCAGACCGAGCCCGTGACGATCCTGGCGTACGTGCAGAACACGGGGCGCGGCGCCGCGCGGGAGACCAGGGTGTCGCTTGAGCTTCCGGGAGGGCTCGATCTTTTACCGGGCGAGTCAGCCGTGCGCGAGCTTGGTGAGATCCCGCCGGGCCAGACGGCGCAGGCGACGTGGGCGGCGCGGGTCACCGCGACTTCGCCGGCCCAACTCAC
Source organism: Bacillota bacterium (assembly GCA_040754675.1). Classification (NCBI taxonomy): domain Bacteria; kingdom Bacillati; phylum Bacillota; species Bacillota bacterium. The sequence continues at coordinate 13,986 of JBFMCJ010000002.1, read as the reverse complement.
CTTCTCAGTCCGCGCGGAGGCTGCCAACGCGGAACCCAACGAGGCGCGCCGCGGCTTGCGCGTGGTGACCCCCGCCCGGCTGTGGGTCCAGCTGCGGGGGCCGGCCCGCCTGGATGTGATGGACGGGCAGTGGAGCCCGGATCCTTTCCAGGTCACGGGGGTTGTCCGCAACGACGGAGGGGTGGAGGCGTACCAGGTATCCGCGCAGCTGTTGACCCCGTACGGCCTCAAGGTGGCTCCGGGCGACAGCGACCGCCGCTATGTCGGGACCCTGCGGCCCGAGGAGCAGGTGGAACTGCGGTGGCTCGTGAAGCCCACCGGTGCGTCCGGCAACATTCCATACTCGCTCAGGGTGACCTACCCCGGAGCAGGGGAGCAGCCGGTTCCCACCAATACGGTCATCGTCCCGCCGAGGGACGCCGAGATCCTGGTGGTGCCGGGGGCAGGGTGGCCGGACACCGGGGACCTCTCCCCGGGGCAGGCGTTCAACGTTGAGATCCGGGCTCGAAACCTGCCGAGGTTTTCTACCGCCCGCATCGACGTCGCATTCGACCCGGCCGTGATGCGGCTGGCAGGCGGTGCTCTGGCCGTGGACCGCGGGACTCTGTTCGTGGGGACGTCCCCCTCCTCACAGACCGGCGGCCCGGCTGCAGGCGGTGCGGCGCCTGGCTTCTCGGTACGCGCGGCGGACGACGAGGCAGGGAAGGTAAGCATCGAAGCCTCGTCACCCGTCGAGTCCCAGGGGACGGCGAGCCTGCTGGTGCTCCGGCTGGTGGCGAGCCGCACCGGACAGGGTGCCGTGCAGGTGGTAGCGGCAGAGTTCCGGGACGCGGCGGGGCAGGTGGTCTATCGCATCAGCCCGGAAGGCAAGCGGCCACAGCTGGGGGTCGCGGTGGGGACAGGGCCGACCGCGCCTGCCCGATCCCCGGGCGGGTCATGAGCGCCTGCGAGCCAAACTCACGCAAGAGGGCTTGGTATGGAGGGATCTCTCAACATGATGGGCAAGCGCCTGTTCCCGGCCCGCTGGGCAACGACCCTGCTGGCGGGTGTGGTGGCCGCCGCGGCGGCGCTCGGGCCGGCCGTGCCGGTGGCACAGGCCCAGGCCTCCCAGGCAGAGCCCACCATCACCGACGTGCGGCCCGAGCACTGGGCGTATCAGGCCGTGGTGACGCTGGTGCAGCGGGGATACCTCACGCTGCAGGCGGGCCGGTTCGACGGATCGAGGCCCGTTGACCGCTACACCCTGGCCGCCGTCATCGCCCGGCTCTTGCAGGACGTCGAGAGCGGCCAGACCCGCCTCTCCGGCGACGACCTGCGGCTGGTCCGGCAGTTGACCAACGAGTTCCGGGAGGAGCTTGCTCGCTGGCAGGACCAGCGTTCGCAGGTGAACCAGCGCCTGGACGCCGGGGCGCGGGACGTGAGCCGCATCGACGCGAAGCTGACCGAGGTACTGGCCCAGTTCTCCCAGAACGCCGCCGCCTCGGACCGCAGGCTCACGCAGGTCGAGCAGGCGACGCAGACGCTCAACCAGCAGCTTGGCGGCGTCTCCCAGCGCGTTACCCAGGTGGAGAACACGGCCAAGGGGCTCGGCACGGTAATCCAGGACCTTCAGGGCCGCCTTGACGGCCTGGACCGGGATCTCGCGGCGCGCAGGGTCGAACTGGTCGGGATGAGCCAATCCGTTCAGGCCCTGGAGCGCACGACTGCCTCGCTGCAAAACCACATCCAGGCTCTCACGCAGGACCTGGTGGGGCAGATCCAGGCGGAAGGGCAGGCCACCTCCCAGCGCCTTCAGGCCTCCAGCGCCCAGTTGCAGCAGCTCCAGGCGGCGCTTCAGGCCCAGCAGCAGGAACTGGGCACTCTCCGGACAAACCTCGACACGCTCATCACGTCGCTCAGCCGGAGCGGGATCCAGCCCGAACAGGCCGGAGCGCTGCTGAGCGCCCAACAGGAGAGCCTGCAGCGCCTGCAGGCGTCGACCGCCCAGATCGACAAGCTGAACGCCGATCTTGCCACCCTGCGCCAGCAGCTCGCGGCATCGGAGCAGGAGCGGCGCCAGCTCAGAAGCGAGGTCGACAGCCTGCGTGCCGCCCTGGAGCAGGAGCGGGCCCGCACGGACGAAATCGTGAAGAACCTGGTTCGCGACCCGGGCGGCCAGTTGACCGCTCAGCGGGATTTGCAGGCGGAAGTGGAATCACTCCGCACGCAGAGCCGGTGGTTGATGGCTGCCGCTCTGGCGGGAGTCGTCCTGGCAGTGGCCGCATTGATCGTGCCGTGAAACTCGGCGGAACAGTGGCCGAACCGCCTCCACGATGGGAGCGTGAGACATGCTCGCGGGGATTGTCTTCGTTTCCGGAGCCGTGCTGATGGCCCTGGAGATGGTGGGCAGCCGCCTGCTTGCCCCGTACTTCGGCAACTCCATCTACGTCTGGGGCAGCCTCATCTCGGTGGTGCTCGCGTCGCTGACGGCCGGCTACTTCATCGGTGGGCGTCTGGCGGACCGGAGACCGTATGCCGAGTGGCTGGGGTGGCTCATCGTCGTCCCGGGAGTCTTCGTGACAGCCATGCCGCTGTGGGCCGGTCGCTTCAACTTCTGGATGGTTCAGGAGGGCGTCGGGGTCCGCGAGGGGTCGCTCGTATCGGCGCTGGTCCTGTTCTTCCTTCCCGGGCTGTTCCTTGGCACCGTCTCGCCGTACGCGATCCGGCTCGCCGCCCAGCGCGTGCAGACCATCGGTTCGACGGCGGGCCTTCTGTACGCGGTGAGCACCGCCGGGAGCATCGTGGGCACCCTGTTCACGGCGTTTTACCTGGTGGCGTGGCTCGGGGTCACGGATATCCTGTACGTGCTCGGCGCGGTGCTGGTCGTACTGGGCCTCACGGTAGTGGGGTGGGGGTATACCGGCCGCACCCACCCGGCTGCGCACAAGCAGGCGAAACCCCGGGGGCGTCCCCCTCGGTACGCGGCGTTCTGGGCGCTTGTGGCCATCCTGGCGGCCGGCGCCAGCATCCGGGCCGGCATAGGCCAGGCCACCTGGACGGGGATGGCGGAGGACCGCGGGCAGGTGGTTTTCGAGAAGGACAGTGCCTACCATCACATCCTGGTGGTGGACGACCGTACCGGCACCCGCTACCTCAAGTTCGACGACTCCTGGCAGAGCGCGATGGATCTCGCCGACCCGAAGGCGCTCGTCTTCTGGTACACGCGCTACTTCCACCTTGCCATGTCCCTCGTGCCTGAGGCCGAACGGGTGCTGATGGTGGGGCTCGGCGGCGGGTCGGTGCCCAAGAACTTCCTCGAGGTGTACCCCCGGGTTACCATCGACGTGGCCGAGCTCGACCCCGAAGTGGTGCGCCTGGCGCGCCGCTACTTCCAGGTGCCGGCCGACAACCCTCGCCTCAACGTGGCAGCCGAAGACGGCCGGATGTTCGTACGGCGCACGCCTCACCGCTACGATGCGGTCTTCCTCGACGCGTACTTCGCCCACTCCATCCCCTTTCACCTGGCCACCGTGGAATTCATCGAGGAGTTGAAGCAGCGCCTGAACCCCGGCGGCGTGGTGGCCTCCAACATCATCGGGTCGCTCTCGGGCCGGCACAGCCTGCTGTTCCGCTCCATGCTCAAGAGCCTGAAGGCCGTCTTCCCGACGGTGTACGTGCTGCCCGTCGGGACCACCTCCGGCAGCGCCATCGACCCGGTTCAGCGCAACATCATCGTGCTGGCCACCGACCAGGCCCCCTTGAGCCCCGAGGCGTTCCGGGCAACGGTCGAGCGGCTGGAACGTGAGGGCCGCCTTCCCCCCGGGTCTGGCACCCTGGCCCGTTCCCTCGTGGTCGAACCCATCCCCACCGACGACGTGCCGGTCCTGACCGACAACCACGCCCCCGTAGACACGCTCCTGCGCATCTAGTTCGCCCACGGCGGCCCCGGTTATAATGGTCGATGTAGTGTTGCCAGGGCTCCTGGCACCCGCCGGAGAGGGGAACGCGCTTTTGGTGCAGGCGAACGGCAGCAGGGCGCGGCTTGCCCACATCGTCACCCTGGGCTGCCAGATGAACGTGCGGGACTCCCAGACCCTTGCAGGCATGCTGGCGCAGATGGGGTACGGCTTCACCGACCGCATCGAGGAAGCCGACCTGGTGCTGTTCAACACGTGCAGCGTCCGCGAGAATCCCGAGCGCAAGGTGTACGGCCAGGTGGCCGGCCTGCGGGCGCTCAAGGAACGCCGGCCCGGGATGATCATCGGGATCGCCGGGTGCATGCCGCAGCAGCGGCCGGAGCTCGACCGCATGAAGGAAAGCCTCCCGCACGTCGACCTCATCATGGGGACGCTCAATCTCCACCGCTTCCCCGAGCTGCTCCAGCAGGTCATCGAGACGGGCCGCCGGGCGGTAGAGGTCTGGCACGACGAGGGCGAGATCGTCGAGGGCCTGCCCGTGCTTCGCGACCCGGGCGCCGTGACCGCGTTCGTGAGCGCCATCTACGGGTGCGACTACCGCTGCACCTTCTGCGTGGTGCCCAATACCCGTGGCCGCCAGCGCAGCCGCCTCCCCCAGGCCGTTGAGCGCGAGGTGCGGGAACTGGTCGGGCAGGGCGTCAAGGAGGTGACGCTGCTCGGCCAGACGGTGAACGCCTACGGGCGCGACCTGCCGGGCCGCAGCGTGACGCTGGCCTCGCTGCTGGAGCGTCTCAGCTCCGTCGAGGGGCTCGAGCGCATCCGCTTCACCTCCAACCACCCCCGCGAGCTCACGGACGACCTCATCGAGGCCATGGCCCGGCTTCCCAAGGTGGCCGAGCACATCCACCTCGCGGTGCAGTCGGGAAGCGACCGCATCTTGCACCGGATGGGGCGCCGCTACACGGCGGCGGAGTTCGCCGACCTGGTGGAGCGCTTGAGGTCCGCCGTCCCGGGTCTGGCCGTCACCACCGACATCATCGTGGGGTTCCCCGGCGAGACCGAGGAGGACTTCCAGGCCACGCTGGAACTGGTGCGCCGGGTGCGCTTCGACTCGGCGTTCACCTTCGTCTACTCGCCGCGCCCGGGAACGGCGGCGCTCAAGCTCCCCGACCCCGTTCCCGAGCCGGTGAAGCGGGATCGCATCCAGCGGCTCATCGAACTCCAGAACGCCATCAGCCTGGAGCGCAACCAGCCCTACCGCGGCCAGGTGGTCGAGGTGCTGGTGGAGGGCGCAAGCGAAACCAACCCGGACCGCCTCTCCGGCCGCACCCGCACCAACAAAGTCGTGGTCTTCGACGCGCCCGGCGAAGAGCGGCAGCGCCTGATGGGGCGGCTGGTGCCGGTGTACGTCGAGGACGTCAACACGTGGACGCTCTTCGGGCGTCGGGACATGCCCGCGGCGATGGCAGCCGGCCCGAAGGCCGCGAGCGCCGCGGCAGCCCCACCGCGAGCCGGTTGATCGGCTGCCGGGTGAGGGCGGCAGGGCAGGGGGTGGCAGCGCTGCCCACGGAAGGCAAGGACCTTTCTGCTGGCGACGAGGCCACGCCGATGCTCAAGCAGTACCAGGCGCTCAAGGCGGCGCATCCGGGCGCCCTGCTGTTGTTCCGGCTCGGCGACTTTTATGAACTTTTTGGCGAGGACGCCGAGATCGGGGCCTCCGTCCTCAACATCACCCTCACGAGCCGGGAGATCGGCAAGGGCCGGCGGGTGCCCATGTGCGGGGTGCCGCACCATGCGGCCAACACGTACATTGCCCAGCTGGTAAACGCCGGGTACCGCGTGGCCATCTGCGAGCAACTCGAGGAACCCCGCCTTGCCCGCGGGGTCGTGCGGCGGGACGTCATCCGGGTGGTGACGCGCGGCACACTGGAGAGCGACTCGGGGCGGGAGCGCCGGTACGTGGCCGTCCTGTGGGTGGCCGAGAAGGCGGCAGGGCTGGCGTTTGCGGACGTCTCCACCGGGGAACTGCGCGCGACCCGCCTTTCGGGCGACGCCGGGACCCGGGGTTCGGCCCTGCGGGCCGCTCTCGACGAACTGCGCCGGCTGGCCCCCGACGAACTCGTCCTGCCCCCTGCGCTGGCTGACGACCCGGACGTGGCGCAGGCTGTGCGCCGTGAGCTTCACGCTGCCCTCACCCCCTGGGAGAACCGGGCATGGGACCCGGCGGAGGCGAGGCGTGCCCTGCTTCAGCACTTCGGCGTGGCGTCGCTTGCGGCGTTCGGGATCGAAGAGTGGCCCGAGGCCCAGGTGGCCGCCGGGGCCGCCCTCGCCTACTTGCTGGACACGCAGAAGGACAGGCTCGTTCACATCACCGGCCTGGAGAGCTACGACCCCAGGGCGGGGCTCTTCATCGACCCCTCCACGGCCCTCAACCTGGAGCTGACGGCGAGCCTGCGCCAGCGCACCCGGAAAGGGTCGCTCCTGGGTGTCATCGACGAGACGCTCACCGCCGCCGGGTCGCGGATGTTGCGCCGCTACCTGGAAGAACCGCTGACGGACGTGGCGACCATCCGGGCACGCCAGGAGGCCGTCGAGGCGGTCTTCGGCGACCACCTGCGCCGCGGGCGACTCCGCAGCCTGCTGAACGGCCTGCCGGACGCCGAGCGGCTGCTGGGCCGGGCGGGCACCGGCAGGGCAACGCCGCGGGATCTTGTGGCACTGCGGGAATTCCTGCAGCGCAGCGAGGCGATCTGGGCGGTGGCCGAGCCGCTGAGCGCGGCCGGGGAGCCCGTCGCCATCCGCGACCTCGAGGTGGTGGCCCAGGGACGCCCGAAACTCGCGGATCTCGCCGCCGAGCTTGAACGGGCCCTCTCCGACGACCCGCCCGTCGACCCCAGGGACGGGGGCTGCATCCGGCCCGGCTACGACCCGGAGCTGGACAGGCTTCGCTCGGATGCAGAGGAAGGGCGCCGCTGGATCGCGGGCCTGGAGTCCAGGGAACGCGACCGCACGGGCATCCGCTCGCTCAAGGTGGGGTTCAACAAAGTCTTCGGTTATTACATCGAGGTGACCCGGCCGAACCTCAGGCTGGTTCCCGCGGACTACGAGCGCCGCCAGACCCTCAGCGGCGCGGAACGCTTCGTGACGGCAGAGCTCAAGTCGTGGGAGGGCCGCGTCCTGGAAGCAGAGGAGCGCATCGGCACCCGGGAGGCCGAGCTGTTCCAGGCGCTCGTACAGCGCGTGCTGGCGCTCTCCCCGGCCATCCAGGCGGCGGCACGGGCGGTCGCCCGGCTCGACGTAGCGGCGGCCCTGGCGGAGATCGCGGTGCGGCGCGGGTGGACGCGGCCGGTGGTGGACGACGGCTCCGTCATCGAGATCCGCAAGGGGCGCCACCCCGTGGTGGAGGCCACGCTGCCGGACGTGCCCTTCGTGCCCAACGACCTGTACCTGGACACGGGCGCACACCGGCTCGCCATCGTGACGGGCCCCAACATGGGCGGCAAGTCCACCTACCTGCGGCAGGCGGCGCTCCTGGTGATCCTGGCGCAGATGGGAAGCTTCGTCCCCGCGCAGCACGCCCGCATCGGCGTTGTGGACCGGATCATGACCCGGGTGGGCGCTTCGGACGATCTGGCCTCGGGGCGATCCACGTTCATGGTGGAGATGAGCGAGAGCGCCTATATCCTGCGCCACGCAACACCCCGCAGCCTGGTGGTCTTGGACGAGGTGGGGCGGGGTACGGCCACCTACGACGGGCTCAGCCTCGCGTGGGCTATCGTGGAAGCACTCCACGACCTGGGGTGCCGGACGCTGGTGGCCACGCACTTCCACGAACTGACGGAACTCGAGGGCGCCCTGGAGGGCGTCTTCAACCTCCATGCGGCAGTCGCCCAAACGCCCGATGGCATCGCGTTCCTGCGCCAGGTGAGGCCGGGAGCGGCGGACCGCAGCTACGGCATCGAAGTCGCCCGCCTGGCCGGACTTCCCGAAAGCGTGGTGCGCAGGGCACAGGAGGTGCTCTACCACCTGGAGGGGGCGGCCCCCCACGCAGAACGGGCCGCCGAGCGTGCCGCAGCGGCCTGCGCCCCCGCACCGCCTGCGGCGGCCGTTTCGCCCTCCTTGCGGCCCGCTCCGGCCGCGCTAGACGGCCCGGCAGCTCCCAGGCGCCCCCGGGTGCGCCCTCGCCGTTCGGCGGTGGAGCTCAGCCAGACGCTCCTCTTCGAGGGCTGAAAAAAGGCGGGACCGATGGGCAAGATCGTTCAGCTCCCGGACGACGTCATCGATCATATCGCGGCCGGCGAGGTGGTGGACCGCCCTGCCTCGGCCCTCAAGGAACTCGTCGAGAATGCCATTGACGCGAACGCCCGCCGCATCCGCATCGACGTGGCCGAAGACGCAAGCGCCTTGCGAGTGAGCGACGACGGCGAGGGGATGGAGCCGGAGGACGCCGAGATATGCTTCCTGCGCCACGCCACGAGCAAGCTCCGCCGTCGGGAAGATCTGGCCGTGGTAAACACGCTCGGATTCCGGGGCGAGGCGCTGGCAGCCATTGCGGCGGTCGCAGAACTCGAGATCCTGACCAGGCCCCGCCACCGGCCGGAGGGTTTCCGGGTCATCATAGCGGGCGGCCAGAAGATGAGCGCGGGCCCGGCTCCGGCGCCCGAGGGGACCACGGTGTGGGTGCGGCGCCTCTTCTTCAATACCCCGGCCCGGCGCCGGTACCTGAAAAGCGGGGCCGCGGAGCAGCGAGCGTGCGTGGAGGCGGCCGCACGCATTGCGCTCGGGCACCCCGGGGTGGCCTTCGAGGTGACCGCAGGGCGGGAGGTTCGCTTTGCTACGCCGGGCGACGGCGACATCCGGGCCGCCGCTGCTGCCGTCATCGGCCCGCAGGAAGCCGGTGTGCTGTTGCCTGCCGGGGGCGCCAGGGGGCCCGTCACGCTTCGGGGGCTTATCGGTCCGCCCGACCTCACCCGCCCTCGGCGCGATCACCTCTGGACGTTCGTCAACGGGCGCTGGGTGCAGGACAGGACCGTGGCCACGGCCGCGGTGCGGGGCTTTGAGGGGCGCCTGGCGCCAGGGCGGTTTCCTGTCGCGTTCGTTTACCTGGACGTGGATCCGTCCTGGGTGGACGTGAACGTGCACCCCGCGAAGCTCTTCGTACGCTTCCGGGACGAGCACCTGATCTTCTCCCTGGTGGTCACGGCCGTAAGGGAGGCCCTGCGGTCTGCCCCGCCCGTCATGCTGGCGGCCAGGTCCGCGCCGTCACCGACGGGCCAGCTGCTGTCTCCACCGGGCCTGCCGCCGGCTCCGGCGAAAGCTGCCGAGCCTGCGGCCCTGCCGTGGGGTGCGGCCTCTCGGGAGCCGCTGCCGGCCCAACTGCGGCGGCTCAAGGCCGTCGGGCAACTGTTCGCCACGTACATCCTGGCCGAGGCGCCGGGGGCCCTGATGGTCGTGGACCAGCACGTCGCCCACGAACGTCTCATCTTCGAGCAGATGCTGAAGGCCCGCGCCGGAAGCCCTGCCCCCGCCCAACAGCTTCTCGCGCCGGTGACCCTCGAACTCACCTGGGCCGCCGCCGAAGCGTTGCGGCCGTTGCTGCCGTGGCTTGGCCGCGTAGGGCTGCAGGCGGAGGCGTTCGGGCCCCGGCACGTCCTGGTGCGGTCGCTGCCGGCCGTTCCGGGGTTCCCGGCCGCACCACACGAGAACGAGCTTCGCGCTCTCTTCGAGGCGCTGGCCAGGGAACTGCCCGAGCTCCCCGAAGCGCCCGGAGCCCACCTGGAAGAATCCGCCGCGCCGGCACCCTGGGAGCTCCGGTTGCTCAAGAACGTCGCGTGCAAGAGCGCGGTCAAGGCCGGGACCGCCCTCAATACCGCCGCCATGCGGATGCTGGTGGAAGGCCTGGCGCTGGCGGACAACCCCTACACGTGCCCGCATGGGCGGCCGGTGGTGGTCAGCATTCCGGTCGAGGAGCTGGATCGGCGCTTTGGCCGCCGGACACCCCCCTGATCGGGTCTGGCTCGTCACCACGGGGCGTGAGCCGACCGGGCTGCAGGAGGCGAGAGCCCGGGCGATCGCCGGGGAGATCGGGGCGCCGTTTGTGCCCCGCGGGGATCGCGCCCTTGACTGCCCTGAGCCGGCGCTCCCTTGCGCTTTTCTGGTCGTGGAGCGCCACGGGCTGGCCATCCAGGTAGGGAGCAGGCGGCTCGCTTACCACCCGGGCATGGCCCTTCATCGAATACGCCTGCTCCGGAGGGGGATGGCGGATCCGATGGTGGAGGCCATGGGCCTCTCGGGAGGCGAGCAGGTGCTGGACGCAACCCTCGGCCTTGCGTCCGACGCGCTGGTGGCCGCTTTTGCGGCCGGCCCCGCGGGCTGGGTGACCGGCGTCGAGAAGGTGGCGGCACTGGCCGTCCTCGTGCGTGAGGGGCTTCGGGGCTATGGGTGGGAGGATGGTGACGTGGCGGCGGCGGCGGCGCGCATCGAGGTGGTGGCAGCCGACCACTCGAAGGTCCTGGCCATGGCAGACCCCGGCTCCTTTGACGTGGTCTACTTCGATGTCATGTTCGAACGGCCTCTTTCAGGGTCAGCTTCAATGGCCTCCTGGCGCAGGGTGGCCGATGAAGGCCCTCTGGCAGCGGACGTTGTGCAGGCAGCCCTCTCGGCGGCCCGCCGCCGGGTGGTGGTGAAAGACCGCCGCGACTCTGCCCGCCTGGCTGCGCTCGGCCCCCCGCGCCTTTGGGGCGGGCGATCAAGCCGCGTCGTGTACGGGATCTGGGATGTCTGACGGGACGCTCCCGCTGCGGCCGCTCCTCGTCATCGCGGGGCCGACCGCGGTCGGGAAGACCGAGCTGGCCATCGAGGTGGCATTGAGGCTGGGTGCCGAGGTCATCTCGGCCGACGCCATGCAGGTTTACCGGGGCCTCGATATCGGTACCGACAAGCCCACGCCCGAGCAGCGGCGCGGGGTGGAACATCACCTGATCGACGTCGCCGACCCCGAGGAGCCCTTCAACGCCTCTATCTACCGGGAGCTGGCGCGCCGGGCGCTGGCCGCCATCGAGAGCCGCGGGCGGCTCGCCATCGTTTGCGGCGGCACGGGGCTCTACATCCGGGCGTTTGTGGACGACCTCCTGCCCGCGCCGGGCGGATACGATCCCTCCGTGCGGGCGCACCTCGAGGCACAGGCCAGGCGAGAGGGATCCGGGCTCCTATACCGGCGCCTCGCGGAAGTGGACCCCGAGGCAGCGGCGCGGATTCACCCCCACAACGTGCGCCGGGTGATCCGGGCGCTCGAGGCATACGAGGTCACGGGAAAGCCCTTGAGCGAACTGCAGCGCGAGGCCCGGCGGTCCGCTCGCCCTCTTGCGGCGGTCTGGGTCGGGTTGATCCGCCCCCGTCCCGTACTCTACGAGCGCATCCACCGCCGCGTGGACGAGCAGGTCGCGCGTGGGCTCGTCGACGAGACCCGCCGGCTGCTTCTGCGCGGCCTGGGCCCAGGGAACACCGCCATGCAGGCGCTGGGCTACAAGGAAATGGCGCGGTACCTGGCGGGCGAACTCACGTTTGCCCGCGCCGTCGAACACCTGAAGCTGGCGACGCGCCACTATGCCAGGCGCCAGCTCACGTGGTTTCGCCCGGATCCCCGCATCCGCTGGTTTGACCTCTCGGCGCTGGGAAGCCTGGACGCGGCCGCGGGCGCAGTGGCACGGTACTACCTCGAACGGGCGGCTGCGTCCGGGCCGCCGGCTGCGTATAGATGACTTGATGGCACACCCTCGCACGAGCACCCGATCGCTCATCGAGCGAGTGGCCGACGGGCGCCTGAGCCCCGGCCACGCCCTTCACCTGCTGGCAGACCAGTTCGAGCGGGGAGGTCGCCGCGGCACCGATGGCGCCGACGCCTCCGACGAGGCTTCCACCCCACCGCCCGATTCCCACAGCGCCCGGGACGGTGACAGCCTCCAGCAGGCGATGGCCGAACTCGACGCGCTGGTCGGTCTCCACAGCGTCAAGCGGGCGGTGCGGGAACTGCGGGCCTACGTGGAGATCCGCCAGAAGCGCGCCGCCGCCGGGCTCGCCGCTGAGCCCCTGGTGCTGCACATGGCGTTCAAGGGAAACCCTGGCACCGGCAAGACCACCGTGGCGCGCATCATCGGGCGGATGCTGAAGGCGCTGGGCGTTTTGCCCAAAGGCCACACCGTCGAGGTAGAGCGGGCCGACCTGGTGGGGGAGTTCGTGGGCCACACCGCTCAGCGCACCCGCGAACAGATCCGCCGCGCCATCGGGGGAGTTCTGTTCATTGACGAGGCCTACAGCCTGGCCCGCGGTGGTGACAAGGACTTCGGGAAGGAGGCGGTGGATGGCCTCGTCAAAGCGATGGAAGACCACCGCCACGAACTGGTGGTCATCATGGCCGGATACCGGCAGGAGATGGAGTTTTTCCTGCGGCTCAACCCGGGGCTGCGGTCCCGCATCCCCTTCGTCATCGACTTTCCGGACTACAACGGTGAGGAGCTGCTCCAGATTGCCACCCACATGCTGAAAGCACGTGACTACCGCCTCAGCCCCGAGGCCAGGGAACGCCTCGCGGCGGTGTTGATGCTGCGGCGCGTCACGGAGCCCTTCCACTTCGGCAACGCCCGGCTCGTGCGCAACATCCTGGAGGCCGCCATCCGCCTGCAGGCGGTGAGGCTTCACGCCGTCCCCGCGCCCACCCGGGAGGAGTTGATGCTCATCCGGGTCGAGGACATCCCCTTTGAAGGGGCGTTGGCCTCCGTCCCGTCTCCCGTCGAGGGAGCCTGAAACTTCGCCGCACGGCGCCAGAGGTTTTGCGCCGGGTTGGCATCGGCATGGAGCGTGGTGCAGCCGTGCTGGCAGATAGCCTTGTGGCGGACCATCCGGGACGCCGGCTGATGGCATCGGGCGGAGCGCGACGCGCGCGACGAGGTGCCGTGGGGTCGGACGGGTACGACCCAAATCCCCACGCGCTCTCGCGCCTGCCGGCAGAGCGAGGAGGGGGGAAGCCGCCCTTGCTCCCCGCGCCTCGAGACGGGGGCTTCCGGGCGGCTGTTCGGTGAAGAGGGATGGGGCCCGCGATGCACACCCCGGCCGATGCCTGCGTCGTGGGCCGGCCCGGCGTGGGCAAAACGCTGTTCGTGCTACGGTTCGCCCAGTGGTGCGGGCACCGGCGGCTCGTGGTGCGCCGCCGGGCCCAGGAGCCGGACGACGGCGAGTGGGTTGAGATGGATCTGTCGGCCGCGGTTGCCCAGCTTGTAGGCACGGGCACCCCCACGACGCGCCAGATCCAGCACCTGGACGTCGAGTGGCGCCACGCCAAGCGCCAGGTGACGGTGCGGCTCGTGGACACGGTGGGCCTCACCGCGCAGATCCACCCCGATCCCGCGCTGCGCCGCAGCATGGCGGAGACGCTGGCGCTGGTGATGGAGAGCCGGATCGTGCTGCACGTGGTGGATGGCCCTGGGACGGCCAGGGCGCCCGAGCGGCTGCTGGACGAGGACGACCTGGACGCCCAGCTCGGGCGGTACGGTGAGCGGCGGGGCGGGTACGCCGTGCTGGTCAACAAGCTCGACCTACCGGGCGGTCGTGCGGGGTTGGAGTCGGTGCGGCGGGCCTGGCCCCGGCGCACGGTGCTGGGCATCTCGGCGCTGGAGGCGTGGGGATTTGCCGCCGTTCGAAAGTTCCTGCAGCGGCGCGTCTAGCGGCGCAGGCGGGGCGGGGATCCTCGGGCTTGGTCTGGCGGCCCTTGGCGTATGGGCCGCGGGCGCCGCGATCAAGCTGGTAGACGCAGCCGTGGACGGCGAGCCTGGATGGGATTCGGCGGCGTGCGCCAGTTACGCTGCGGTACTGGTGGGGCTCGGCGCGGCCGCCTGCCCCGCCTGGGCCATCTCCCTGGTGGGGGGCGCGTGGGCCGTGGGAATGGCGTCCCGCCACCGCCCCCGGGACCTCCTGGAGTCCGTCGCGGTGCTGGCGGCGGTCGCCCTGGGGGTCGGCTGGCGCGAGAGCCTGGGATCGCTCCTGGCAGTGGCAGCCGTCCAGGTGGCCGACCGCTGGATGGATCGGGAAGGGTGGG
>JBFMCJ010000001.1 GCA_040754675.1 Bacillota bacterium | reverse complement strand
CTTCCGGCCGCGAGGTGGCGGCATCCGGGGGGCTTGCGCGGGTGGTCGCCGCCGAAAGCGTCCATGAGGCATCACCGCAGCGCGGCGGCGTCCCGCTGTGGGCCGAACCTCCCGAAGAGCCCGTTGGGCCTGAGGTGGCGAAGGCCGGAGAGCGCCTGCTCCATGCGCTGGCGCACGGGGATCCGGCTGCACTCGGCGACACCATCCAGGCGCTCGCGGGCGCTTTGGTGCGGGAGGCCGCGCCCGGCGCCCGGCTGGTGATGGGCGGCGCGCCTCACCCGTCTGAAGGCGCGGCCGTGGAGCCGGTGGTGGCGCTCTGCCGCTTGGGCCGCCGGACCCGTTAGCCCGACGCCACCGCCTGGAAGGCCACGTTCACCGCCTCAAGGGTCTTTTCCACCTCCAGTTCGGTGTGCGCGGCCGACACGAACCACACCTCGTAAGGCGACGGGGGCAAGAGGACGCCCCTGGACAGCATGGCTTTGAAGAAGGTGGCAAACGCGCGCGCGTCGGCACGCTGCGCGCCTGCGAAGTCATACACGTCCGGCTCGGCGGTGAAGAAGATCGAGACGGCCCCTCCCCGCTGGTGCACGACGACCGGCAAGTCGTGGCGGGCGGCAAGCCGCCGCACCCCGCCTGCCAGTTCCCCTCCCAGGCGCGCCAGACGGCCGTAAAGTCCGGCGTCCGCGGTCAGAAGGTCGAGCGTAGCCAGTGCCGAGGCCACGGACAGAGGGTTGCCCGCCCACGTGCCGTCCTGGTACACGGGGCCGAGCGGCGCCACCTGCTCCATGATCGCCCTCCGGCCGCCGTATCCGCCGATGGGAAGACCGCCGCCGATGATCTTGCCGAACGCGACGAGGTCGGGCTCGACGCCCAGCTCCGGGTAGATGGGCCCGGGGCGGAAGCGGAACGCCGTGATCACCTCGTCGAAGATGACAACCGCCCCGGCTGAGCGCGCCGCGTAGCTTGCGCGCTGGAGGAAGCCGGGCAGGGGCTCGACAAGCCCGAAGTTGCCCACGATGGGTTCCACGAGAAGGCAGGCGGCCTCGTGCCCGCGCTCGGCGAAGAAGCGTTCGACCTGGTCGGCGTCGTTATAGGGCAGCGTCACGACGTCGGCCTTCACCCCGTCGGGAATCCCGGCGCTCTCGTCGAGGCCGAGCGTGGAAGCTCCAGAGCCGGCGCCCACCAGCACCGCGTCGAAGTGCCCGTGGTAGCTGCCGGCGAACTTCACCATGAGCCGCCTGCCGGTAAAGGCCCGCGCCAGCCGCACGGCCGTCATCACCGCCTCGGTGCCGGAGGCCGTGAAGCGGACCCGCTCGCAGACGCCGAACAGCTCCTTGATCCGTTCGGCCAGCCGCACCTCGAGTTCGTGGCAGGCGCCGAACAGCACCCCCCCAGCTTGCGCTTCCTCCACCGCCCGGCGCAGTTCGGGGCGAGCGTGTCCGAGGATCAGGGCGCCGAACGCCTGCACGTAGTCGATGTAGGCGCGCCCGTCCACATCGAAGAGGTAGGGGCCTTCCCCGCGCGCGATGTAGGGGGGCGCGCCGCCGCCAACCGCCTCGAACCCCCGGGAGGGGCTGTTGACCCCGCCGGCGAGGGCCGCCCGCGCACGTTCGTACAGAGCCCGGGAACGGGGGCCGACCTCCAGGCCACTGTCCCGGACTTCCGGTGTTGGTTGCACGCTTGTCTTCCTTCTTTCCCAGGGCTGCCAGAAGGTGGCGCCCCCTGCAAATCGAAGGCTTCTCCGCCGGAGAAGGGAGCTACCAGGATGCGGTTACTTTGGTCCCGCCACTGCCCGCTCCTGCCAGGGAGGGGCGCGCCTTTTCTGGCAAAGGTATGGATGGTGGCGGCAGCGCTGGCGCTGGCCGGAGGCGCACCGGGCCTCCCGGCCCGGGCGGCGGGCGAGGCTGAGCCGCCGGCCCGCCTGTCGGTCGAGGTGTTCAAGTTGGGCGGCGGCGTGCGGGCCTACGTGACGCCACAACTCGCCCTCAGCGCGCTGGCCGAGTCGAAGGGCGAGGGCACCCAGAGCACCGGCTACGCCCACGTGGGCCTCGTGCTGATCTCGGCGCGAGAGTTCTACGACTGGGAAACGTACGGCGGTGCCGGTGCAACGTACGAGATCCCCGCGCAGGGGCCTGTCGGCGGGGGAGTGTGGCGACCCTACCTGCAGGTAGGCGCGCAGTTTGACATCTTCTTCCTGGAATACCACCTGACGCTCGACCGGAAGCCGGGCGGATGGCTGCGATACGGCGTACGCATCGTCATCTGACGGGCGGATCAGAGGGGGTCTTCTGGCACGGGAATGGGACATCCTCACGGGAGTACGGGCCACGCCGGCGGGCCGGCGCAACAGGCGCCGGGTGAACGTGACCCGCTGGCGGCGTTTCTTTGGCGGCTGTCGGAGGCCGTCGGGGTCTCGGGCCATGAGGAGGGCGTGGCGGCCCTGGTGGCCCTGCAGCTTTCCGGCCTGGCCGACGAGGTGCGCACCGACCGGCTGGGCAACTGCATCGCGTTGCGCCGGGGACAGCCGGCCACCGAGGACCGGCGCTTTTCCGTGATGTTTGCCGCCCACATGGACGAGATCGGGATGCTGGTCAACGGCATCGAGAAAGGCGGCTTCTTGAGGGTGGCCGCGGTGGGGGGCACCAACGTTCAGACCCTGCTGGGCCAGCGGGTGGTCGTCCACACGGACGGCGGGCCCCTTCCCGGGGTGATCGGCCTCAAACCGCCGCACCTCACCTCTGAGGAGGAGCGCAAGAAGTTCCCCAAGTGGGAGGAGCTCTTCGTCGACTGTGGCCTCACGGAAGAAGAGGCGCGGCAGCGCATCGTGGTCGGGGACGTCATCACCATTGCCCAAAGCCCGCAGCAACTGATGCAGGGGCGCTTTGCCGGCAAGGCTCTCGACAACCGGGCAAGTGTGGCGGCGCTTGCCGAGGCGATGCGCCACCTGCACCGGCTGCGCCACGACGCCGACGTCTTCGCCGTCGCCACCGTGCAAGAGGAGGTCGGGCTGCGAGGGGCCGCGGTGGGGGCGTTCGCCGTCAACCCCGACGTGGCCGTCGCCATCGACGTGACGTTTGCCCGGCAGCGGCTGGTCAGCGAGGAGGTCGTGGAACTCGGGAAGGGGCCGGCCATCGCCACGGGCCCCAACTTCCATCCCCGCATCTTCGAACGCCTCGTCGCCGCCGCGAAGGAGCACGGCGTTGCCTACCAGGTGGAGGTCATCCCGGGTAGGTCCGGGACCGATGCGTGGGCGATTCAGGTGAGCCAGGCGGGCATTCCCACGGGGCTCGTCTCCGTCCCGCTGCGCTACATGCACTCGCCGGTCGAAGTGGTGGACCTGTCGGACATCCGGCAGACCGGCAGGCTCCTGGCGAGCTTCGTGGCCGGCCTGCGCCGGGAAGACGTGGAGGCCCTCACCCGCTGGGAGGTCGGTGCGGATGAGCACTGAAACGGCACAGGCCTCCGAGATGATCGAGACCCTGAGGGAGCTCTCAGGCGCCCCGGGTGTCTCGGGCGCCGAGGACGCAGTGCGGCGGATCGTGGTCCGCAAAGCCCGGTCGCTTCTGCGCGACGGCGATCGCATCGAAACCGACGCCCTGGGCAATGTCATCGTATGGCGCCGGCCGGCCACGGGGCCGGGCAACTCCACGGCGCCCGTGATGCTGACGGCCCACATGGACGAGGTGGGGCTTCTCATCTCGTCCATCGACGGTGACGGCACCCTGCGCTTCAAGAAGGTGGGCGGCATCGACGACCGCGTCCTACCCGGCAAGGCGGTGCGAATCGGCCCCGGGCAGGTGCCGGGGGTCATCGGCGTAAAGCCCATCCACCTCCAGAAGCCCGACGAGCGGGGCCGGGCCGAGGAGGCGTCGGCGCTCTTCATCGACATTGGCGCCGAGACGCGCGAACAGGCCGAGAAGGCCGTCAAGGTGGGGGACTGGGCCGTCTTTGCCACCGAGTTTGCGGCGCTGGGGTCCCGCAGGGTGTCGGGGAAGGCGCTGGACGACCGGGTGGGCTGCACGGTGCTGCTCGAGGTGCTGAAGGGGGAATACCCCGTCCCGGTCGCCGGGGTCTTCACGGCGCAGGAGGAGGTGGGTGCTCGCGGCGCCGGGGCGGCGGCCTTTCGCCTTTCGCCGGGCCTGGCTCTGGTGCTGGAGGGCACCACCTGTGCCGACATCCCCGGCAGCGAGGCGCACGAGGAAGCGACGCGGCTGGGAGCCGGGCCTGCCCTCAGCGTGATGGACCAGACTTCCATCGCCGCCCCGCAGGTGGTGCGGGCGCTGGTGAAGGCGGCCGAGCGACATGGCATCCCCTACCAGTGGAGGCGCACGACGGCCGGCGGCAACGACGCCGGGCCCATCCACACGAGCCGCGCAGGGGTTTTGTCCGCCTCGGTTTCGGTTCCCTGCCGGTACATCCATGGCCCGGTCGCCGTAGCCGATCTGGGCGACGTGGAGACGGCGATCCGGCTTGTCAGCAGCTTCTTGAGGGAACTGCCGCAAAGCGGGTTGCTCGGCGGCACGCGCTGAGGCGCCCGCCGGCCGGCACTGCAGCTCGAACGCGAAAGGAGCGGCCCAAAGGATACGGCCATGAATACCGACACCGGGATGACCCTACAACAGCGGATAAGCCGCCTGGCCGAGCTTACCGGCCCGTCAGGCCACGAGGAGCCGGTGCGCGAGGAGATCCGCCGCCAGCTCGCTGGGGCGGTGGACGAAATCTGGGAGGATTCCCTGGGAAATCTCTACGCGGTCAAGAAGCCGGGGGGCCAGGGATCCGGCCGAAAGATCATGCTCGCCGCCCACATGGACGAGATCGGCATCATGGTCACCCACATCGACGATCAGGGCTTCCTGCGCTTTGCGCCCGTTGGCGGGGTCTCCCCCGCCGTCCTGCTCGGCCAGCGCGTGGTCTTCGCCGGCGGGACGGTGGGCGTCATCGGCAGCGAGCACCTGGATGACATCAAGGACCTCAAGCACGAGCGCCTGTTCATCGACATCGGGGCGGATAGTGCGGACCGGGCAAAGGAACTGGTGCAGATCGGCGACGTGGCGGTCTACCAGCGGCCCGCGCAGGTGATGGGCAGGCGGCTGGTGGGCAAAGCCCTCGACGACCGCGTCGGGTGTGCGGTCGTGGTGGAGGTGCTGGTGCGGCTGGGTTCCTCGTCGCTTCACGAGGTGTACGGGGTTTTCACCGTACAGGAGGAGGTGGGGGCTCGGGGAGCCCGGCCGGCGGCGTTCCGGCTGGCGCCTGATGTGGCGGTGGCGGTGGACGTGACCGCGAGCGCCGACACGCCCAAGGCGCGGACGCTGCCGATGGCGCTTGGCAAGGGAGCCGCCATCAAGGTGAAGGACAATTCGGTCATCACGCACCCGAAGCTGCGCCGGCTGCTGGTGGAACGGGCCCGGGAGCACGGCGTACCGTTCCAGATGGAGGTGCTGGATTTCGGCGGCACCGACGCCGGGCCCATTCACACCAGCCGGGACGGGATTCCGTCGGCAGTGGTCTCCATTCCTACCCGCTACCTGCACACGCCGGGCGAGGTGATCGATCTCGGCGACGCCCGGGCCTCGGTGGACCTGCTGGTGAAGGTGCTGCAGGGCGAGATCCGCATCTGAGGCCCAGGCGCTAAACGTTGACGAGGGTAAACAGGCGGCGGGCACCTCGAGCGCGGTCACGCTCGCGCTGGCCGGCAGCCCGCATCCACAGCCCGACGGCCCCGACGGCGAGGGCTATCGCCGCGGCACGACGCCACCACACGGCGATCTTGGCACCCCCTTCGGGGAGAGCTTGCCCCATCCGGTCAGCGTCCATGCCGGCGGGTGGCCCGGGGAAAGAGGACAAGAGGTCAGGTGAGCGTGGGTGGATCTGGAGCTTTCCGGAAAGGCAGCGGTGGTCGTGGGGGCCAGCCGCGGGATCGGGCTGGCGATCGCCACGGCCCTCGGGCGAGAGGGCTGCCGCCTGGGGCTCGTGGCCCGCGGTGTCCCGGCGCTTGAAACGGCCGCCCGCGAACTCCGTGCCGAAGGCCTCGACGTGCTGGCCATCCCGGCGGACGCGGCCTGTGCCGAACAGATGGAGCAGGCGCTTACCCGTGCCGCCGGCCACTTCGGGGGGCTGGACGTCCTGGTTTACAATGCGGGCGGGGCCGGCGGCGGGGGCCTCTTTGAGACCTCGGACGAGGTCTGGCGGGATGCCTTCGAACTGAACGCCGTGGCCGCCGCCCGGGCCATCAGGCTGGCCGTGCCTCACATGGAGTCGCGGGGCGGGGGCGCCGTGGTGCTGGTCGCCTCCATCTGGGGCCGCGAGAGCGGCGGGCGCCCCGCCTATAATGCCGCCAAGGCCGCCGAGATCAGCATCGCGAAGCAACTGGCCATAGAGCTGATCCGCCGGGGCATCCGGGTGAACTGCGTGGCGCCGGGCTCGATCCTGTTCCCGGGCGGGTCCTGGGACCGACGGCTGAAAGCCGACCCGGAGGGGATCCGCCGGTTCGTGGAACGCGAGATCCCGGCCGGACGTTTTGGAACCCCGCAGGAGGTCGCCGAGGTGGTTGCCTTTCTCGCCTCTCCCCGGGCGCGCTGGATCGTGGGGGCCTGCATCCCGGTCGACGGCGGGCAATCCCGGTCCAATATCTGACGGACGCCCGGGCCCGCTGCTCGGGAGGCTCAGGCGCCCGTAGCCCTGCCTGTGGCCTGGACGGTCTCGGCGGCGCCGGCCGCTTCCTCTTTCTGCACCGCATTCGCCGGCGCGCTCGCCGGTGCCGGGGCCGGCGAAGCAGGGGTCCGGCTCGCCGGCGCGGTGGCCGCGGTCAGCGGTACCGAACGGCGGGGCGGCACGGCAATCAGCGCTCCGATGCCCATGAAGGCGGCAGTGGTCAGCACCCAGAGGGCGACCCGCACCCAGGGTGCGCCGATGGGCATGGCGCCCACCGCGTACATGAACAGGGCGTACAGGGCAACGATCCCGAACGCCACCAGGAGGGTCGTGACGGTCCATGCCACCCGCTGCCGGCGCCCAAGGCGCTCCGCCCGGCCGGAGGCCTTTGGCTGTTGCGAGTATGCGTGGCGGAAATCGTAGTAGCCCGTGGGGCATCCGTTGGGGCACGAGTACCGATGGACGTTCTCGTACCGGCGCGGGCGCCCCTCGCCATCCGGCGTCGAGTAGGTCACGATCTCCAGCTGCATGGGCGTGCCGCAGATACGGCACACCGGGCGATGCTGCCACGCAAGGCGCAACTTGCTTCCCCCCAAGCTCCCCTCTGTATTGGCTACGAAGTGCCGGCCCGTTCGTACAGCGCAACGGCCCGGGCCAAAAACTCGCTGGCGCGGGCGTGTTCTCCCTGCGCCCTCAGGACGCGGCCGAGTTCAGAGCACGCGGCCGCCAGCTCCCGGCTCATCCCTGCGGACTCCGAGGCCGACACGGCCAGCTCCAGATCCTGCCTTGCCTCATCCAGACGATCGAGGCGCGCCAGGATCTGCCCCCTCAGCAACAGCAACTGTACCCTGGCGCTCTCGACGGCGGGATCTTCGAGCGCCTGCCCCGCCTTTTCCAGCGCCTCGCCCGTGCGGCCCTGCTCCCAGAGCATCCGCACCAGGTCCACCTGCAGCCGCCCCGTAGCCTCCCGGTCGCCCGTCTCCCGGTAGCGCCGCGCAGCCTCCGACAGCACGTCCACGGCCCGTGGGCCTTCTCCCTGGCTCTGCAACAGCTCTGCCTGTCGCTCAAGCGCCAGGGCTTCGATCCCCCGAAGGCGAAGCGCCCGGCCGAGACCCTGCGCCTGCTCCAGCGCCTGGCCGGCCCGAGCCGGTTCGCCCGCGGCCCGATAGCAGTCCGCGAGCGCAACCAAGACCTCGCCGGGCATAATATAGCAGTTTTGTCGACCGTACTGATCCCACAGCGCCTCGAGGACCGGGCGAGCCTCGGCCGTGCGCCCCGTCCGGGCGTACGCTACCGCCCGGCAGGCCCGGACGAAGGAAGCCGGCCGGCCACCTTCGGCCTCGAGCTCCGCCAAGAGCCGGTCGCACTCGTCCAGGGCCACAACCGCCTCGTCCCAGCGTCCGGCCCGCGCCAGCACACACCCCAGGGCGGCGAGCACGAGGCCCAGAGCACGGGATGACCCCCCGGCCTTGAGCGCCTGTATGGCCTGCTGTACGCGGCGGCTACCCTCCTGGAGGTCACCCCCGAGCATGGCAAGGAGTCCCCGCACGGCCTCCAGCCGCGGGGCCAGATCCTCGCCGGTGCGCTTGAGATCCCCTCCGGCCGAATCGGCGACTCGCCGCACAAGCTCCTGCGCCGCGCCTGCATCCTGCTCCACCAGCCGGATGAGGGCGCGGTCGACCAGCGCCGCGGCCTGACCGTCGGGGGACGTCTCCTGCGGGGTCTCCTCGAGGAAGTAGGCCACCGGCCTGTAGAGGCGGGAGGCGATGAGTTCGAGGGACTTGAGCGAGGGCATGACGATGCCCTTCTCGAGCTGGCTGATGAAGCCGCGGGTGAGCTCCCGGCCGGCAAGTTCCTGCTGGGTCATGCCGAGCTCTTCCCGGCGGCGCCGGATCCGCTGCCCGATTCGGGCCTGAAGCTCCACCGCTCTCCCCCTCCGGCCCAAGAGGCGTGCAGCCGTCTTCGAGCGGGCCGGGCATCCGACCGTTATACTATCACTGTCCACTGCCCGATCGGTACAGTAAATCGGAGAAAGGCAGCGCTATCTAACACCCGGCGCCGTCCGGCCCCGGAGGGAGGGTGACGCGGCGTGACGGCCGACGAGCTATGGGAGCGCTACTCAGAACTCTCCTCGGACGAACCCCTGACGCTCGAGGAGTTCCTCGCAATGGCGGTCTCGGGCCGGTTCGGCGAGCGGCCGGAGCCGGACACCATCGAGCGTTTCCTTCGGCGGGTCGAGGGCCTGATCCTGGCCAACATCGAGACGAAGCTGGAGGAGTCGCCGCAGTTCCACGCAATGCGGGACGACGCGGTCGAGCGAACGCAGGCCATGATCGCCGGCCTGCTCGCTCGCTACGCTAAAGGCCCTGCGGACCCGAACCGCGGCGGCGCGGCGGCCCCACCTGGCGGCGGCGGTCAGGCCGGGTAAGGACCTCGAACGCCCGCTGGCGGAGGCTTCTGGTGTTGACGTTGCGGGGGTCCAGGGCCAGGGCCCGGTCCAGCACCTCCAGAGCGCTGCGGGCGGCGCCCTTGCGCAGGTAGCAGGCTCCCAGCACCCGGAGCACCTGGGGGTCGTCGGGCGCGATGGCCTGGGCGCGGCGGGCCATGCGGAGGGCTTCGCCAACGCGGTTCTGGCGCAACATGACCCCGGCAAGCCCTGCGAGCCCCTCAACGTAACCGGGAAGGCGGGCGGCGCTCGACCGGTAAGCGGCCTCGGCATCCCGCAGCCTGCCTCCTCTGGCGAACAGGCGGCCAACTTCCGCCCAGAGTTTCGGCTGCCCGAGGCCCAGCCGCAGAGCGGTCAGAAGGGCTGCTGCCCCCTCGAGCCACCGCTTCTCCCGGGCCAGGCTCTCGCCAAGGCCGTGCCACGCGGAGGCGCGTGTCTGGCGGCTCCGGGCAGAAGTGCAGGCGTGCGTGAAAAACACCCTGGACTCTCGGGCGTATCCGGACTCCAGGAGTTCCCATCCGGCCTCGAGCGCCACACCGTCCTCCTGCGTTCCCGCACGCAGGCCCTTCGACCGCCGCGCTGCCTTTGCCAGCTCCAGGGCCCGGGTGAAGTACGCCAGGGCCCGGGCGGCGCTGCCCTTGCGCAGGGCGATGCGGCCCATGCTGACGAGCGCCTCCGTGTCGGCCGCTCCGAGGTCGTCCAGCCTCTTGAGCAGCCGCTCCGCCTCTCTGAGGGCCCCGCGCGCCTCCAGCAGCCGGCCCAACCCGCTCAGCGCCTCCGGGTTGTCAGGGTGGTCGCCCAGGACGGACCTGAACGCCCGTTCCGCCGCGGCGACCCGGCCCTGCCTCGCGCGGATGCGCGCCACCCCCAGCCGCGCCTCCAGGTCAAGGGGGCAATCCGCGAGAATGCGCCAGTAGCGCTGCAGGGCAAGGCGCAACAACCCCCGGCGCAGGCTCGCCTGGGCATCCATCAGGTAGTAGCGCCGTTCTGCAGCACTCAGGGGCAGCGCGTCACGGGGTGCGAGGGGCCTGGCCTCGTCGGAGTCGGCGATGAGATCGCGGAAGAACTGCGGTTGCAGCCGCCCCATCAGAGCCCTCCAGGCGCGGTCGGAGTATCGCGGCCGCAGCCGCACCAGCGGCCGCAGGAGGTCCTGGGCGCTGGAAGGCAGGACGAAACAGCACGTCGCCAGGTGCCAGCGGCCCCTCCACCGCAGGAGCCGGGTCCAGATGACGTCCCCCCTGGCGAGCCGGCGTGCCGCCGCGGGCTCCTCCACCCAGACGGCGCCCGCGCCCGTTTCGCCGGAGCGCCGCTCGCCGGGCGCCGGGAAGACGCTGAGCCACATGCCTCCGGACCCGAAGCCCACCACCTCGAAGAACCCCGGCACGCTCTCCGCCAGGTCGAAAAAAGCTCGCCGCTGATCCGCGGAGAGGGCCGGCGAGGCGAGGGCGTACTGCCGGGCCGGCGTCTCGCCGGAACTCATGGGCCGGTCGAAGAGGAACCACTCCACGAACAGCGCGCCGGTGGATCCGCCGGGGATCTCCCGTGCTTGCGCATCAGGGCCGAAGAACTCACTGAAAGCCTGAGGCAGCTCGCGGGCCGGAGGCCCCATCTGAGCGTACCGTACGAGCTGCTGCACGGCCTGCCGGGGCGACTGGGCGGCGTCCAGGCCCTCATGGGACGTTGCCGGGATCGACATCGAGCTTGACACTTCCTTACCGGCGGATCAGTCTGTCGGCCACCGCGCCTGGCCGGTGGCGTTGTTCCTGGCCCTGCGTCGTGCCGTTTCATTCTAACAAAGTGGCGCCGTCCCTGCCGCACCGGCCGGCGACGGGGTGGCGGCCCGCGCGGTGTGCTATGATGGGGTGGAGTTGGAAAAGAACGTGGTTTCCCTGGTTCTGGCGGGACTTCGAGGGTCGCTCGCCGAGCAGGTGGCGGCCCTGGTGGCGTCCCGAACGGGATGGCGGATTGAGGGCCGTACGCCCGGGTCGGCGGCCACGGGCGAGCAGGAAGGTATTATCTACCTCGGCTGGGGCGCAAGCCCTGCAGGCACGGGCGGTGTCGACCCGCTGCCGGCCAGGGATACCCGCCCGGGGCCGGTGCTGCGGGTGCTCCTCACCGCCCCCTGGGGTACCCGGGTGCGGCGCATCGCCGCCGAAGCGGGAGTTGGCGAACTCCTGGCCGCCGGCATGGCGGCCACGGAAGAAAGTCAGCAGGATCGGGCGGCGCGGCTTTCCGGCTGGGCGGTGGCGGAAGCGCCCGCGCGCTTCGACCTGGTGATTAACACCGAGCGCCTCTCCGCCCAGGCTGCGGCGGACCTGATCGTGGCCGCCATCGCCGCTGTGCGGCTTGAAACCGGGGCGGTGCCCCCTTCTGCCGCCGGGACGGAAGCTGCATACCCCGCTTCAGCGTCCGTTGCGGCTGCGCCGGCCCCGCTACCCGCGGCTGTTCAGCCGCCGACGGTCACCCTGGACGCCTCCGGAGCCCCCCAACCCATCCACCACCCTCCGGAGGTGGGGGTTCGCCCCAACTTCGCGCACCCGAGCGAGGAAGAGTTCGCACGGATGCTGGACTTCTACCGGGTGGCGTGGCAGTACGAGCCGACGACGTTTCCCCTGGAATGGGACGAACAGGGCAGGGTGACGTCGGCGTTCACGCCGGACTTTTACCTGCCCGAGTGGAATCTGTACGTGGAACTGACCACCATGAAGCAGAGCCTGGTCACCCGCAAGAACCGCAAAGCGCGCCGCCTCAAGGAACTCTACCCTCGGGTGAACATCAAGGTGCTCTACGGCCGGGATTTCGAGCGGCTGGCAGCCAAGTTCGGGCGGGGCGCCGCACAGGCCGCAGGAAGGGGTTAACGGACTCCACCGGTGGCAGAGGTCGGGCGCATCGTCTACAACGAGCACACCATTCGCCGTAAGGTGCAGCAACTGGGGGAGGCCATCAGCCGGGACTACGACGGGCTCAACCCCGTGCTCGTCAGCGTGCTGAAGGGCGCCATCTACTTCGTAGCGGACCTGACGCGCGCCATCCGCGTACCCCTTCAGCTCGACTTCCTGGCCA
The DNA here is from genome assembly GCA_040754675.1 of Bacillota bacterium. Taxonomy (NCBI): domain Bacteria; kingdom Bacillati; phylum Bacillota; species Bacillota bacterium. The sequence goes on along the minus strand of JBFMCJ010000001.1, from coordinate 25,534 downwards.
TATCCCGGTACGGGCAGAGTTCCGACGAGACGGGCGTGGTGCGGATCACCAAGGATCTCGACATCAACATCACGGGCCGGCACGTGCTGATGGTGGAGGACGTCATCGACACGGGGCTGACCCTCGGCTACCTCCTGCGCATCCTGGAAGGCCGGCGGCCCGCCAGCCTCTATGTCTGCACGCTCCTGGACAACCGGGCCCGCCGCCTGGTCGAACTCCCGATCCGCTACAGGGGTTTTCTGATGCCGGACGAGTTTTTGGTGGGCTACGGGCTCGACTGGCGGGAGGACTTCCGGCACCTGCCGTACCTCGCAGTCCTGGCCGAGCCCTGAGAGGCCGGGATGGCGCCCAAAAAAACCGCAGGGTTCCTTCCGCCCTTGAGCCCGCCCCGGCGGCTAGCCGGCCCCGGCCGCTGGATCCATGCAGCAGAGGAGACCGGTTTCTTGAGAGAGCCCCGAGAAGACCTGGCGGCTTTCCGAAACGCACTGCCGGCGGCTCGCTTTCGCCCGCTGGCACCCGCTCTCCCGGCATCCCGGAAGCTCGGATAACCCTCGGGCCAGCCAGGCCTGCTCGGCCTTGCGCTCCGGATCCCCGGGCCTCCCCGCCGGCTCTCCCCGTCCCCCGGCCCATCCCTGCCGCCCCTTCTGGACGGCCCGTGAGCCTACCCGGATTGCCGGGGAGAACTGGCTGCGGTTGGAACCCTGCGACCGAAGCATACCATATGGAGGCGGGCCGGACGACCTCCGGTTTCCGGCAAATCCCGGCGGGAAGGTCCGGCGCGTTCGTCGGACTCTCTCGTACGCTCGCGGACGAAGGCGGATTGGTCCGTAAACGGTTCCAAAAACGAAGGCCTACCGCTGCGGGAGGGAGAGCCGGCCGCCCCCCTAATTATGTTCCTGAATGGCCCTATCGTGAGGGGAAGGGTTATCCAGAAGCATGGCTGACCATCTCGAACCTCCCCGGCAGGCTCACCAGGGCTACCGGGACCGCGCGCGGCGCGTCCACGCGCAGGCCCTGGTTTTCGACGCCCACGCCGACACCATCGCGATCGACGTCGTCGAGGGCCGCCGCCACCTTACCGATCGAGGGCGCGGCGGCCACGTGGACCTGGACCGCCTTCGATCCGGCGGCGTCACGATCCAGGTCTTCACGCTCTTCGTGCCGCCTGCCGTGCCGATCCCTTACAACGCCCTGCGGGCCCTCGCCATCCTCGACGCCCTGCACGCCGAGGTGGAGCGGGCACCTGACGCCTTTGTCTGGGTGCGCGAGGCCTCCCACCTTGACGAGGCACGCCGTCTCGATAGGACCGGCATCGTCGTCAGCCTGGAGGGGTGCGAGGTGCTGGCCGGCCAGTTGAGCATGTTGCGCACGTTTTACCGCCTTGGCGTACGGGCGGCCGGGTTGACGTGGAACGTGGCCAACGAGCTGGCCGACGGGGTGGGGGAGGCGCGCGGCGCCGGGCTCACCGGATTCGGCCGCGAGGTGGTGGCGGAGATGAACCGGCTCGGCATGGTGGTGGACGTGTCCCACCTCTCCGAGGCCGGTTTCTGGCAGGTGCTCGAGCTCAGCCGCCACCCCGTGATTGCTTCCCACTCCAACGCGCGGGCGCTGTGCGACCACGTGCGTAACCTGACGGATGCTCAGATCCGGGCGCTGGCCCAAAAGGGCGGCGTGATGGGGATCAACTTCTTCCCGGGCTTCCTGGTGGCCGAAGGGCCCGCACGCCTTTCGGACGTCGTCCGCCACATCGACTACGTGGTGCAGCTCGCGGGGCCGGACCACGTCGGGCTCGGGTCGGACTTCGACGGCATCTCCAGGGTGCCGGAGGGGCTGGAGGATCCGTCCCGCCTGCCCGCGCTCACCGAGGAGCTTGTCCGTCGCGGCTACGACGACGATACCATCCGCAAGGTCCTCGGGGGAAACTTCGCGCGGGTCTTCCGTCACGTTTTGTCAGACAGAGGCCCGGGGTCGCCGGACACCGGACCCGTCCAGGGGGAGTGAAGGCCGTTGCGGGTGAAGAAGGCGGTGATTCCTGCGGCTGGGCTGGGTACCCGCTTTTTGCCGGCCACCAAGGCACAGCCCAAGGAGATGCTGCCGCTGGTCGACACGCCGACCATCCAGTACATCGTGGAAGAGGCCGTCGCTTCGGGCATTGAGGACATCCTGATCATCACCGGCCGCAACAAGCGCGCCATCGAGGACCACTTCGACCGCTCCGTGGAGCTGGAGCTGGCGCTCAACGGCAGCCGCCGCGAGGATCTGCTCAAGGTGGTTCAGGACGTGTCAGAGATGGTCGACATTTACTACGTGCGCCAGAAGGAGCCCAGGGGCCTCGGGCACGCGGTCTGGTGCGCGCGCAAGTTCATCGGGTCCGACCCCTTCGCGGTGCTGCTCGGCGACGACGTGGTGCGTTCCGAGGTGCCGGCGCTCAGGCAGCTGCTGGACGTCTACGAGCGGGTCGGCGGCTCCGTTCTCGGGGTGCAGGAGGTGCCCCTGTCCGAGGTGAGCCGCTACGGGATCGTCAGGCCCCGCCCGGTCGGGGACCGGCTGTACGCCGTCGACGACTTCATCGAGAAGCCCCGCCCCGAGCAGGCCCCATCCCGCCTCGCGGTGCTGGGGCGTTACGTGCTGGAACCGGAGATCTTCGCGATTCTCGAACGGACCCCGCCCGGCGCGGGGGGCGAAATCCAGCTCACGGATGCGATCCGCAAGCTTGCTGAGACCCGGCCGGTGTACGCGTTCACCTTCGAGGGGCGGCGGTACGACGTCGGTGACAAGCTGGGCTTCCTGCAGGCCACGGTGGAACTCGCGCTGGAGCGGCCGGACCTGGGGCCGGCGTTTCGCGACTACCTGCTGGAGGTGACGGCCCGGCTGCGGCAGGGCGGCGGGGCGCTTCCGGCCGGGCAGGCGGGCAGGCCCGTCCAGGCTGAGTGAGAGGAGGCCGGGTGGTTGGCCATGGAGTTGACCGTCGGTAAGCTGCGCGGGCTTCAAGAGATCAGTACGCCGGAGGGGTTCATACTGCTTGCCGCCATGGACCACCGGGGGGCGCTCAAGCGGCTGCTCGACCCGGACAATCCCAACGCCGTCAGCGACGAGGAGATGGTCGAGTTCAAGATGGACCTGTGCCGGGCCCTTGCGCCCCATGCGAGCGCCGTACTCCTGGATCCCGAGTTCGGCGCGGCGCAGGCCATCGCCAGGGGGGTGCTCCCCGGGCGGGTCGGGCTTCTCGTGTCGCTGGAGAAGACCGGGTATGCGGGGAGCGACACACAGCGGCTCACCGAGCTCCTGCCGAACTGGGGCCCCCATGCCGTCAAGCGCATGGGTGCTTCCGGAGCCAAGCTCCTGATCTACTATCATCCGGACTCGCCGGTGGCCGCCGCCCAGCGGGATCTGGTGCGCCGGGTGGCCGAGGAGTGCCGGGCCGCCGATGTGCTTTTGGTGCTGGAGGCGGTCTCTTACCCGCTGGAGCCCGGGATGAAGAAGTCGAGCCCCGAGTTCGCCCGGGCCAAGGCGGACGTGGTGGTTCGCACCGCTCGGGATCTCACGCCGCTTGGGATTGACGTGTTCAAGGCGGAGTTCCCGGCCGACATGAGCTACGAGAAGGATGCCAAGCGCCTTCTGGAGGCGTGCCGGCGGCTCGACGAGGCGTCGCAGGTGCCGTGGGTGATCCTCTCGGAGGGCGTGGACTACGAGGACTTCGTGGTGGAGGTGGAGCTCGCCTGCCGGGCGGGGGCCAGCGGCTACATGGCCGGCCGGGCGGTCTGGAAGAGCGTCCTGGGCGTGGAGAACCGGGCCCGCAGGCGGGAACTCCTGGAAAGCGTAGCGGCAGGTAACCTCCAGAAGCTCGCCACCGTCGCGTCCCGCTTTGCGGCGCCGTGGCACCGGCGGCTGGAGAAGGCCGCGGAAAAGCTAGCCGGGAGCCTCACCCCCACGTGGTACGCCTCATACGCACCGGGGCGGGGTTAAAATGTGGCGCAGGAGGTGCAGGGGCCGTGGAGACCCACGTGTTCAAGGTAGCGGGTGTCTCCTGCGAGCACTGCCGCAGGGCCATCACCGAGTCCGTGGGCAGGGTCGCGGGCGTGCGGTCCGTTGACGTGGATCTGACCGGCAAGACGGTCACGGTGGCGTTCGATCCGGGCCGCACCACGGTCGACTCCGTTCGCGAAGCCATCGAGGAAGCCGGATATGACGTCACGTCCTGAGCTCCGCAAGCAAGACCCGCAACCGTCCGTGGGGGCAGTTCGCCGGGGGGACCGCGCCCTGGGCGTTGCATACGGCGCTGTCACGGCGGCGCTGACGCTGGCGGCCACGCTGTACGTGCGGGTGCCTGCGTCAGGCGGCGGCCAGTACTTCAATCTGGGCGAGGCGGTCATTTACACGGCGGCGCTTCTGGCTGGCCCCTGGATTGGGGCGGCAGGAGCGGTCGGGGCCGCGTTGGGCGACGTGGTGCAGGGATTCACGGGGTGGGCACCGCTGACGCTGGCCATCAAGGCCGTCGAGGGCGCGCTGGTGGGGTGGCTGGCCTGGCGGCTTCCGGGCCGCGCAGGGCAGGGTGGCGCGGCGAGGGGCAGGCGATGGTACCGGGATCTGGCGGCGATCGTGCCGGGTGCGCTCTGGATGATCGCCGGCTACGCCGCGGCGGCGTGGTTTTTGCTCGGGCCCGGGGCGGTGCCCGTGGAGCTGTTCATCGATACGCTGCAGGTGAGCTCCTCGGCGGCGGTGGCGCTGGCCCTTGCGCCGGCACTGCGAGCGGCGCTCGGGCGCACCGCCCGCCGCGTCAGTGCCCCGCCGGGGTGACGACGTAGTCGCAGCTTGGCTGGCCGTTCGTCATGCTGCTTTGCTGGTGGAGCGCCACGGGCCCCAAAGCGGCCTCCAGCATGCCGCGCAGGAACGCCCGGTGGATGACGCAGACGCTGTCCGGGTGATCCCGGGTCAGCTCCCGGAAGACGCACGTGCTGAAGCGGATGCCCACGGAGCCGTCCTGCCGGCGCCACACCTCCTGCGTCGCCGCGGCCTCCGAGAGCCCTGAGGCCAGGCTATCCAGGGAGATGCCGTTGAGCCAGCCGTTGTGCGGTCCGGCGGCGTGCCCGGCGGCACCGGCGGACGCCCTCTGGCCGGCCTCGGAGCGGTGGTTGGTTCGCAGCGCGAGCCGCTGACCCTTCCGCAGCCCTTCCTGGTACGCCATGTCCTCGGCGACGCGCAGCGCCTCAGGCCCCAGCCGCTCCAGCGTGTTGACCAGGAGCGCGGCCAGCCACAGCCAGTCCCTGCGCGGGAACTGCAGCGTCACCGACTGGTCGGAGGCGGAGTAGCGCTTGCCGGGACGGCCGCCCCTGCCGCTCTTCTCCAGAACCGACTCAACCAGACCGATCTCTTCCAGGCGCCCCAGATGGGTGCGCGCCACGTTGGGATGAAGCGAGAATTCCTCCGCGATCTCCTGGACGGTGAAGCTCCTGGGGCGGCTCGACGCCAGCCGTTCGTAGATGGCAAAGCGCGTTGGATCCGCCAGAACGGCGGCGACATCCGTCGGCTGCATGGGCATCGCGCATCGTTCCTTCCCGGATTTCGCCTTCAGTCTACCGGCCGGGTTTTCAACGTGTCAACGGGACGAATGCCACGGACCTTCAGGACCTTGGACATGGAGCAAGCAGAACAAAAGGGGACGCCTGAGCGGGCGAGAAAGAGGGGGCAGGCTCCGTCCGGAATCGAGGCGCGTTGAACGCCGATGGGCCGCATCATCGCGGTGGTCAATCAGAAGGGCGGGGTGGCGAAGACCACCTCCGTCTACCACCTGGGCGTGCAGCTGGCCGCGCTGGGTCGCCGGGTGCTCTGGGTCGACCTCGACCCGCAGGCCGCGCTCTCGGCGTGGTCCGGGCTGGCGCCCGAAGCGCAGTCCAGGACCGTCTACCACGGACTCCTGACCCGGGAGCCCGTGCGGAACCTGATCGTTCCCGACCGCCACGGGCCGCACCTGGTGCCCTCCGGGCTGGAGCTGACCCTGGCCGAACTGGAGCTCGTAGGCCAGATGGCCCCGGAGCGGCGGCTTTCGCGCCTGCTCGGCCCGGTGCGGGACGAGTACGATTACATCCTCATCGACACCCAGCCGTCCCTGGGCATCCTGACGCAAAACGCCCTGGTGGCGGCCGACGAGGCCGTCGTTCCGGTCGCGTGCGAGTACCTGGCGGTGCGGGTGCTCTCCCTGGTGGTGCGGGCGCTCGCCAGGATCCGCGTTCAGGCCAACAGCCAGCTGAAGGTGGCGGCCATTTTACCCACCCTTTATGACGGCCGCACCCGCCACGCCCGGGAGGCGCTGGATCAAATCCGGCAGGCGTTCGCCGGGCGCTACCGTATCTTCGAGTGGCCGGTGGTGCGCAGCATCCGGTTCGCTGAGGCTGCCGCCCGGGGCGCCGCCATCTGGGAGATCGCCCCGGGCCACCCCGGCGGCCGGGTTTACCAGGCCGTGGCGGCGGCGCTTGATGGCCGGCCTGCTCCCCTCGGCCCGGGGGAGACCCTGCTGGAGGAAGAACCGGCCGCCCAGTGAAGTGCAGGGTGCGGCCCGAGCTGCGGCAGCGTTCTTTTTCAAGGAAGGAGAGTGGGCGTTTGAAGTTCTCGGACCCGGCATCTGGCGCACAACTCAGGGCCGACCAGCTGCGGCTTCGCTTCTCCCCCGAGCGCCTCCCGGCCATGACCACTGACGCCATCGAGCCGCTGGAAGGCATCATCGGACAGGAACGCGCCGTGCGGGCCATGGAGTTCGGGCTGCGGATGAAGCACCCGGGCTACAACATCTACATGGCCGGCCCGACGGGCACCGGCAAGAACACCTACGCGCGCCGCCTGGTTCACGAGGTCGCGCGGCACAAGCCCGTCCCGGACGACTGGGTGTACGTCTACAACTTCGACAGCCCGGACGAACCCCTGGCGCTCAACCTCCCGCCCGGGATGGGGTCGCAGCTTGCCCAGGACATGGACGAACTGGTCGAGGAGCTCAAGTCCGCCATCCCTCGCCGCTTTGAGTCCGATGACTACGAAAAGCAGCGCGACGCCGTGGTGCGGGAGTTCCAGGAGCAAAGCCAACAACTCATCGACCAGGCGGAGAAGCTGGCCCAGGAACGCGGCTTTGCCCTGCGGCGCACCAGCACCGGCTTTGCAACGGTGCCGCTGGTGGAGGGCCGTCCCATCACCCAGGAGGAGTTCGAGAGCCTGCCCGAAGAGGAGCGGCGGGCGCTGGAGGCCGCCAACAAGGAGATTCACGCGCACGTGGCCGACGTAACCCGGCGCATCCGAACCCTGGAGAAACAGGCAAGGGACCAGGTCCGGGAACTGGAGCGCAAGGTGGCCCTGGCCGCGGTCAGCCAGCCCATCGCCGAACTTAAGGAGAAGTATGCGGCGCTGCCCCGGGTCATCGAGTACCTGGGGGCGGTCGAACGGGACATCGTGGAGAACATCGACGAGTTCAAGGACGAAGAGGAGACCGAGCCGCCCATGCCGTGGATGCGGCGGCGCAGCCGGCGTTCGTTCGTGCGCTACAAGGTGAACCTGCTGGTGGATAACCACAACCTCCAGGGCGCGCCCGTGGTCATCGAGGCCAACCCCACGTTTGCCAATCTGTTCGGGAAGCTTGAGTACCGGCACGAGTTCGGCGCCATGGTGACCGACTTCACCATGATCAAACCGGGCGCGCTGCACCGTGCGAACGGCGGCTACCTGATCCTGCAGGCGCAGGACCTGCTGAAGAGCCCGTGGGCGTGGGACGGGCTGAAGCGTGCGCTCAAAAGCGGCGAGGTGCGAATTGAAAGCGTGGCCGAGCAGATGGGCGTGCTGCCTGTCTCCGCCTTGAAACCCCAACCCATTCCCGTACGCGTCAAGCTGATCATGGTGGGGAGCCCGTACCTGTACCACCTGCTGCTTTACATGGACGAGGAGTTCCGCAAGTACTTCAAGGTGCTGGCCGACTTCGACGTCGAGATGCCGCTCAACGACGAGCACGCGTACAAGTACGCGCAGTTCGTGGCGGCGGTATGCCGGCGGGAGAAACTGCGGCCCTTCCACCGCGATGCCGTCGCGCGCATCATCGAGCACTCCGCCCGCATGGCCGAGCACAAGGAGCGCCTGTCCACGCGCTTCAACGAGATCGTCGAGGTGGTCTACGAGGCGTCGGCGTGGGCGGAGGCGGAGGGCGCGGAGGTGGTGCGAGCCTCTCACGTGGATCGTGCCATCCAGGAGCAGGAGTACCGGTCAAACCGGGTCGAGGAGAAGCTCCTGGAACTCCTGGCCGGGGGCCAGATCCTGGTGGACGTGGACGGCGAAAAGGTGGGCCAGATCAACGGGCTGTCCATCGTCGAGCTCGGGGACTACGCCTTTGCGAAGCCCACCCGCATCACGGCCTCGGTGGCGGTGGGGGACCGGGGCGTGGTCAACATCGAAAGGGAAGTGGAACTCTCCGGGCGCATCCACGACAAGGGCGTCCTGATCCTGGGCGGGTACCTCGCGGAAAAGTACCCCATCGGAATGCCGATCGCGCTGTCGGCCAGCCTCACCTTCGAGCAGCTTTACGAGGAGGTGGAGGGCGACTCCGCCTCCAGTGCGGAGCTGTATGCGCTTTTGTCCAGCCTTTCAGGGCTCCCCATCCGGCAGGGTATCGCCGTCACGGGGTCGGTCAACCAGAAGGGCGAGGTGCAGCCGGTCGGCGGGGTCAACCGCAAGATCGAGGGCTTTTTCGCCCTTTGCAAGCTGAGGGGGCTCACGGGGCGGCAGGGCGTCATCATTCCGCACCAGAACGTGGTCAATCTGATGCTCAAGGACGAAGTGGTGGAAGCCGTGCGGCAAGGCCGCTTCCACATCTGGGCCGTGCGCACCATTGACGAGGGGATCTCCATCCTGACCGGGACGCCGGCGGGGGAGCCGGGGGCGGACGGGCTGTACCCCGACCAGACCGTTAACGGCCGGGTGTGGCGGACGCTCGAGGAGATGGCGCGCCGGATGGCCGAGTTCGGAAAGGGGTCCGGAGGAGGTTCGGACGATCCGCCGGCGCCGACGCCTTGAGCCGGCGCCGGTACGCCTCCAGAACGTAGGCCGCGTTACGCTTCAGGTGGGCAAGCCCTCTCCACGAGGCGGCGCCCCTGCCGAGCCCCGCCTGAAACGCCGCCTCACTCATCGACAGGATCTCCTGCAGCGGGATCCTGTCAGCCGTACCCGGGACGGGTGAAAGGGGCGTGCTCTGGCCGAAAGCCAGGGGCGCCCGATCCGGCCCGTTGCACGGGCAGGCGATCTGGCAGATGTCGCACCCGAAGAGCCACCGGTGAAGGTTTTCGCGCTCGGATGGCCCGAGATCGCCGCGCTGCTGTGAGAACTGGGCGATACAGCGATTCGGGTCCATCCGGTAGGGCTCCAGGGCCCCCGTAGGGCACGCGTCGATACAGCGGCTGCAGTCCATGCAGGGATCCGGGGGCATTCTTTGTGGCGGCGCCTCCGCCCCGGTTCGCGTCTCAGGGGCGGGCAGGGTGGTGGCAATGACACCCAGCACGACCCACGACCCGGCGCCGGGTGCGTAAGCGCAGGTGTTCTTGCCGATCCACCCGGCTCCTGACAGCCTCCACAGGTGGCGCTCGACCGGGGGGCCCGTGTCTACCAGCACCCGGAAGTGGTGCCGGCGGGAGCATCCGGCGCGGTACGCCGCCCACCGTGCAAGGACCCTCAGGCGGCGGCGCATCTCGGTGTGGTAGTCCTCGGGGAGGGCGTAGGCGGCGATGCGCCCAAACGGACCGCGGCCGGACGGTGGCCCCTCCCGGCGCAGCGCGCCGGGCGCCCTGTAGGGCAGGGCAGCCACCCACAGGCTGCGGCAACCGGGGAGCCAATCGTCGGGGCGGGTTCGGCGCGTCACGTCGCGCTCGCAGAAAAGGGGGTAGGTGCCCTCGGCCTGCCGGCTGCGCAGCACTTCTGCCAGATCGGTAAACTCTCTCGCCGCGACGACTCCCAGGCCGGCAAAGCCCAGGCGAGCGGCGGCGTGGGCCAGTTCGTCCCGGAACGACTCCCAGTCCATGCGCTCCTCCCCGGACATGATAGCAGGGGATGAGAAAATCGGCGGCGGCACGCAGGAAATGGCACGTCACGAGCGTATGATACCGGGTATGTGTTTACGGTTCTTCTCAGCCCGCTCACCAGGTGAGGAGAGTGATTCGGGATGGCGATGTCGGTCACCGAGGCCAGGAGCACCACGGCGCGTCCTGCGGATCTCTCCCCGCTGGCCATGGCTGTCCGGCAACTGGAGCGGGCAGCGAAGCTGTCCGGCATCGATGAGGGGCTGCTGAAGTTGCTGAAGACGCCCAAGCGGGTGCTGACCGTGTCCATTCCGGTGAAGATGGACGACGGGCGGCTGGAGGTGTTCACCGGGTACCGGGTGCAGCACTCGCTGGCCAGGGGCCCGGCGAAGGGCGGCATCCGCTACCATCCCGGCGTCACGCTCGACGAGGTGACGGCGCTGGCCATGTGGATGACCTGGAAGTGCGCCGTGATGAACCTGCCCTTTGGGGGGGCCAAGGGAGGGGTCGTCTGCGACCCGAAGCGCCTCAGCCGCCGGGAGCTGGAGCAGCTCACCCGGCGCTACACCGCCGAGATCAGCGTCATCATCGGCCCGGATCGCGACATCCCGGCGCCTGACGTCTACACTAACCCGCAGGTGATGGCATGGATCATGGACACGTACAGCATGCAGCAGGGGCGGCCGGTGCCCGCGGTGGTGACAGGCAAGCCCCTGGAGATAGGAGGATCGCTGGGCCGCGAACAGGCCACCGGGCGGGGCTGCGCCATCTGCGTGGAGGAGGCGGCGCGGCGGGTGGGCATGGATCTCCGCGGTGCCCGGGTGGCCGTGCAGGGCTTCGGCAACGTCGGGCGGTACGCCGCGCTCTCGCTGGAGGAGATGGGCGCCAGGGTGGTGGCCGTCGGCGACTCGCAGGTCACGGTGCGACAGGACAGCGGGCTTTCGGTGAAGGATCTCGTGGCTTACAAGCAGCAGCACGGCACGCTGCGCGGCTTTCCGGGGGCCGAGTCCGGGCCGCCCGAAGGTGTGTTGGAGGTGCCGTGCGAGGTGCTGGTGCCCGCCGCACTTGAAGGTGCCATCACCGAACGCAACGCCGGCCGGATCCGGGCGCGCGTCGTGGCCGAGGGCGCCAACGGGCCCGTCACGCCCGAGGCCGACGCCATCCTGGCAGAGCGCGGTGTAACGGTCATCCCCGACATCCTGGCCAACGCGGGCGGGGTGACCGTCTCCTACTTTGAATGGATCCAGGGGCTGCAGGAGTTTTTCTGGCCCGAGGAACAGGTCAACCGCGAGCTTGCGCGGCGGATGCGCCAGAGCTTCCAGGACGTCTGGGAAACGGCCCGCCGCCACGGGACGGACCTGCGCACCGGCGCCATGGTGCTGGCCGTCTCCCGGGTCGCCGAGGCTATCCGCGTGAGGGGGATCTACCCGTAAGGGTGCCTCTCACGCCTGCGGCCAGGGGTCGTACCGCTCGCTGTCGCGGCAGATCGAGCCCATGCCGCAGGCGTCATAGGCCACCACGTGCTTGCGCAGGACGCGTTCCACGTTGGCCCGCACCTGCGGCAGGTAACGCCGCCGGTCGGCTTCCGGCAGGGGCAGAAGCGCCTGTTCGACCACGACGTCGACCAGTTCGGCCAGGGTAAGCCCGCCCAGGTCCAGGTGAAGCTGGTAGGTGCTGGGGGAACGCACGGCCGCCATTGCTCTCCCGCCTCTCTTGTCGTTCGCCATGAGGCCAAGCGGCTGCACTTCCAGCGTACGGCAGACCCCGATCGGTAAGCAAGGGACGGTTGACCCGGGATTTACCGGGTCAAAGTTACCGGTGGGGCTCCTGGCCGGACGGCACCCGGCTTGTGAGTACTCGCCCCAGCAGCCACCCTCCCCCGGCGATGGCGGCGACAGCGCCCGCCGCAGCCAGCCAGAGGGGGCCCGAGATGGCTACCAGCTGCAGCGGCCCCACGCCCCGGTGAGCAAACCAGGCGAAGTTGAGAGCGATGCCGGCGATGACCACGGCCGTGGCAACCGCGCCCATCCACGGAAGAGCCCTGGGGGAGTTGCGTCTTTCCAACCCCGATGCCCCCTGTTTGGTCAGGCCCTGGCCCGCTGAGGCAGCTGGCCTGCGTCCCCGTCTGCGGCCCTCGGAGCGACCGGGGTGGCTCCCAGCCGGAGCTCGAGGGTGCGGGCAATGGCGACCTGCTCCGCCTCGGTCAGCCTGCGCAGGCCCGCGCCGGGTGGCGCCAGCACGGGGCGCAGGACGTCCGGAACGTGTTCGGGGTTGGCCAGCCCTACCCCCAACAGACGCATCCGCTGCCGTTCCACGGGGTTCACCCTGCGGCGCAGGAGGATGACGAGGCCGTACCCGGGAACAGCCGAAACCGGAGGAGGCGAACCGCGCCCAGCCCCGGCGCCAGCCCCTGCAGCCGGCCCGGATGGGCCCGCGGGGGCCGCCGTTTCCTTGATCCGCCGCACCGCCTCCTTCAGCGAGGCGGCGCACCCGTCGAGCTGCCGGATGGCCGCCGGGCGCCTGGTGAAGTGAGAGAGGCCGAGGGCGGCCGCCACCAGGATGCCGCCCTCGCCGACCAGCAGGTATCCCCGAGCCCACCGGTACCGGCGCCCCCAGCTTCCCGGGAGTTGCAGCACGGCCGCCGCCGTCCCGGCGACCTCTGCCAGGCGGCTCTCCAGCCACCCGATCGCTCTTCGGGTCTGGTAGGCCTCCGCCGCGGCCGCCAGCCCCCAACCGCCGATGGCCAGCAGGATGGTGGCCGCCATTCGCAGGCCCGCGATGCCGGTCATCGCCGCCGCCCGGAACGCTGCCCCGGAGGCAAGCGCGCTCAGTGCGGTAAGCGCAAGCCAGGCCCTCATGAGGCTACTTCAGCCCCAGCAGGTACCGGGTGACGACGTCCAGCTCCTCTTCGGTCAGACCCAGGTTGGGCATCTGGGTGGGCCCGTAATCGATCCGCGCTCCCGACGGCCGGCCCGAGGCGTCGATGCCCCCGTAGTTGGAGAACCACACCGGCGCTCGGTTAGCCGTGGCGGGGGGGTTTGAAATCCAGTCCTTCAAGAACGCCTGGTCGACGCCCCAGGACCCCAGGTGGGTCAGGTCCGGCCCGATGAGCCCGCCCGTGTTGCCGATCGTGTGGCAGGCGAGGCAGCCCTTCTGCCGGATGACCTCCTGGGCCCGCCGCTGGACGTCCTCGGGCACACCCTCGGCCACGGGGAGTTGGCCGTCGAGCCTGGGCGGCGGGATGTAGCGCGCGACCCGCTGCCAGTCACCGGCCATGAGGAAGGAGACCACCTGCCGGAGGGCCTGTTCGTTCAGCGGGCCGCCGAACTGTGTGCTCCACGCCGGCATGGCCGTGAACGACGCCCACTCCCCGTTGGGAAGCTTCTGCCAGCGCGTCACCACCGACCCGGGGCGGCCCCGCGCCACGGTTTGGTAGATGAAATCATAGGTCTCCCGGTCGTTCTCCGGGTCGCCCCTCAGGGCCTCCCGGTCGAGGCTGGGCCCCACGACGCCCTCTCCCAGCTGCCCGTGGCAGGCGACGCAGTTCTGAGCGTAGATGCGGGCGCCCTCTTCGAGCGTCTCAGCCCTGAACGCCGCGCTGGTCGCCGCCATCCGGTCGCCCTCCCGGGCCCAGTAGATGCCCCACAGCAACACGAGCGCCCAGCTCAAGGCCATGACGATGACGTAGGTTCGTCCTTTCACGCTGTGACCGAGGCTCCTTTCCACGTCAAAGGCCCGCGGTTCCCTGAGGCAAGGGCACCTCTCGTTACTCGTGCCGGATGGCCCGATCGATGAAGTAGAGGATCACCTCGCCCACGATCACGAGCAGGAAAACCAGCAGGAGCTCCACCGACTCGGCGACTTCCACGCCTGAAGACACCCCTTTTTGCACTTGCAAGTAAGCGGGCGAGCTGTCCGGTGGCGCCTCAAACGGGCGTCACGTGCTGCGGCAGGTGGACGGCCCGCTCGTGGATCTCCCGGGTGTTGACGATGATGCGGCCGTTGACGATCTCCACGGTCATGTAGTCGAGCGGCCGGGGCGCTGGCCCGGCGATGTTCTGGCCCGTGCGCTCGTATATGGAGCCGTGGCACGGGCAGTGGAAGAGCTGTTCGTCCTCCCGCCACGGAACCGTGCAGCCCAGGTGCGTGCAGCGCCAGTAAAGAGCGATGACGCCATTGTCCAGGCGGCTCAGCCAGAACTTGCCCTCACGGAACTTGGTGACCGATCCGGCCGGGAAGCTGCTGACCGGCCCGGCGTCCACCTTGGAACCGAAGCCCAGGACGCGGCGCGGCCAGAACATGGCGAGGCCTGCCAGCGCGCTCTGGGCGAAGAAGACGAACGCCGAACCCCACATGAGCCACCGCATGAGGATGCGGCGGCGCATCTCCGGGTCGCCGGGAGCGGGCTCCGCTGCGCGGGCCGCCCCGGCGGCCGCCGCGCGGGGCGGCGACGGCGCGCTCCCGTCCGCCGGCCGGGCCGGTGCCTGCGCTGTAGCAGCAGCGGCGGCCTGGCGGCTCGCCTGTGGGGCCGCGGGCGTCACCTGTGCCCTGGCCGGGGCCTGCCGGTCGGCGGCCTCGGCACGGTCCTTGCCTGCTTGTTCCGATGCCATCTGGTGACTCCCCCGTTATCAGTGGTTGGCGGCCCCGACCTCCCAGGGCCACATCAGCCGCATGCCCGGTCCCCGGAAAGCGGTGCCGACGATGGTCAGCACCAAGAACGAGGCCACGAAGAACGTGAACAGCCCCATCGCCGCCTCCCGGGTGTCGGCCTGCCAGCGCCGGCGCAGGATCAGCACCAGCGATGCCGGGATGAAGAGCATGATGAACGTGGGCACGATCCAGCCCGCGATGGCGTTGATGACCCGGTCGCTGACCCCGAAGAGCCAACCGGCATCGCGGGCGTTGCTCAGCCAGTACTTGACGATGGGCCCGATCCCGTGAGCACCGGCCTCCCCGGGCACGGGGAGGAACTCGTCGATCAAAATGAGGCTCACGTTCCACGCGGCGGTGTAGAAGAAGCTGAACAGCGTGATGGGCACGCCCCTCTTGCTGTGAAACCAGATGCCCGTCCCCTTGCGGCGGACGTCGATGTACGGCAGCGCCGCAAGGCCGAGGAGTACGGCGCCGGGGACGATGACGCCGGCCAGCGCCTTGTCCATGTGCAGCAGCAACTCCTGCAGCCCCAGGAAGTACCACGGCGCCTTGGCGGGGTTGGGCGTCACATCGGGATTGGCAAGCGGCGCCAGCGGCGCGTCGATGAAGACGGCCATCAGCGACAGCAACAACAAGAACAGCAGCGCCGCGATGAACTCGATGCGGACGAGATACGGCCAGACCAGCACCTTTTCGTCGGGGTTCAGCTTTGGACGGCCTGCGGCCGCCTGGGCCTGAGCCTGGACCGGGCGCGGGGCCGTCACCGTCCGGGTGGCAGTGCGCTCGTGGGCCATGCCTTTATCCACTCACCCCTCCTGCTCCATCACGGGAGGATAACCGGGCCCCTCCGCCTCGTCCTCCACTACCGGCGTCGAAATGCCGCCGTCTTTTCGAACCCGCCAGAAGTGCAGGGACATCAGCGCGATGGTGAGAAGCGGCAGAAAGATGACGTGCAGCGTGTACCAGCGGATGAGGGTGGGCTGGCCGATCTCGTAGCCGCCCAGGAGCAGGAAGTTGATCCGGTCGCCGATGAACGGGGTCGCGCCGCCGATGTTGGTGCCGACGGTGATGGCCCAGTAGGCGAGCTGGTCCCACGGCAGCAGGTATCCGGTGAAGCTCAGGAGGAACGTGACCGTCAGGAGGGTCACGCCGATGACCCAGTTGAACTCCCGGGGCGGCTTGTAAGCGCCCGTGTAGAAGACCCGGCACATGTGCAGGAAGACCAGGATGACCATGGCGTGGGCCGCCCAGCGGTGCAGGTTACGCATGAACTGCCCGAAGACGACCTCGCTTTCGATGGCGCGGATGGACCAGTAGGCGTCGCTGACATTGGGAATGTAGTACCACATCAGGAAGACGCCCGTGATGGTCAGGATGACGAACATCCACGCCGAAAGCCCGCCCAGACCCCACGTGTACGTCACCCAGGTGCCCCGGCGGACGATGCGCGCCGGGTGCAGGTGCAGCACCAGGCTGTCGACCATGATGGCAAGCCGCGTCTTGGTGGTATTGGGGTAGGGGTTACGGTAGATGGACTTGAAGACCCGGGTCGCCTTGATCCGCTCAAGTACCGACATGCGGCATCCTCTCCCAGGACACGAATCGGCATGGCAGAGGGGCACCCGGGAAGCCGGCCTTCGCGCCCGGGTGCCCCTGTGCTCCCCTGGCTCGTGCGTCAGCGGACGACGAGCTTGCCCTGCATACCGAGCTGAAGATGACCGGGCACGGTGCACACGAACTGGTACTCACCCGGCCTGGACGGCGCCGTGAAGGTGATGGTCTTCTCCCGGCCGGGATCGATCAGGCCGGTTTCCACCTTCAGGTCGGCGAGGGAAAAGTCGTGAGCGCTGGCGCCCTTGTTGACCACCCGGATGGCCAGTTGCTGGCCGGGCCTGGCTTCAATGGTGGCCGGGCTGAACCGGAACTGACCGCCCTCGTCGGTAGCGATGACTTCGATGCCGCCCGAGGCGGCCGACGCCGAACTCTCCGGAGCCGACGCGGCAGGAGGCGTGGTGGCCGTCGTGGACGGCGGGGCGGAGGTGGCGGCCGGTGGCGGAGACGAAGAGGCGGAGGGCTGGGACGAGCTGCTCTGCTGCCGGGAGGAACCGCCGCCGCAGGCTGCCACGACTACCATCAGTCCCAGGACGAAGATGGCCGCGACGAACGGACGGGAGGAGATTCGAGGCTTCATCTGCCCCCGAAGACCCACCTTTCGCTGCAAAGGCCGTTGCGCTTCGCGCAAGGCGCAGAATGTCCCCGCAGCGTCGACCCCGTGGAAAACGGTCCGCGTGAAGTATAAAGGGGGGCCGGGGTGCGGTCAAGAATCGGAGTGGTTACGATTGCCGGCTAGGCCCGCCCGCACCTTCCGGCCCCGGGGCGCCCTGTGATAGGATAGAACGAGGTGTTGCTTTAACATGCAGGCCAGGTGGCTCCCGACCAGCGCCCGCGCGCTTCTGGCAATGAGAGGCGTGGACCTCGATCCCATCGTGCGCCTCGTCTTCCGGCTCCAGAAGCCGTACGTGAAGGATCTAACCCTGGAGGCGTGCCGGGAGAGCGTGGATCACGTGGTGGAAAAGCGGGAGGTTCAATTTGCCGTCCTCACCGGGGTCACCCTGGACGTGATGGCCGAGGAGGGCAGGCTGGACGAGCCGCTGGCGAGCGTGCTTCGCGCAAACTCCCATCTGTACGGGATCGACGAGGTGCTGGCGCTGAGCATCGTCAACGTGTACGGCAGCATCGGGCTGTCCAATTTCGGCTACCTCGACCAGGAACGCCCGCCCGAACTCGACCAGGCGCTGCCCGGCGAGCCATCCCGGGTCCACACCTTCCTGGACGACATCCTGGCCGCCATCGTTGCGGCGGCCTGCGCCCGCCTCGCACACCGAGCGGCGGATGCCCGCGAGAGGGCGGCAGCCGCGCCGCCCGCGGCTCAGGCACGCGAGGCCACAGAGAAGTGAGTACAAGGTAAGCAGTGGATCACACCATCGACCATCGAGGTAATCTTGAGCCATCACTCCTCGAAGCAGCGCCTTCCGTCTACCGGGGGTTCCGCCTCGACCCGTTCCAGCAGGAGGCCATCGCGTCGGTCGAGGCCGGGGTTTCCACCCTGGTGGCCGCTCCTACCGGCACCGGAAAGACGCTCGTCGCGGACTACCTCATCGAGCGCACGTTCGCAAGAGGGCAGCGGGTCGTCTATACGGCGCCCATCAAGGCGCTGTCCAACCAGAAGTTCAAGGAGTTCAAGCGCCTGCTCGGGCCGGACGCCGTCGGCATCCTGACCGGGGACGTGGTCATCAACCCCGACGCGGCGGTTACCATCATGACCACAGAGGTGTTCCGCAACCTGCTGCACCTCGAGGCCCGGCGCCTGGACGGCGTAACCTGGGTCATCTTCGACGAGATCCACTACATCGACGACCCGGAGCGGGGGTCCGTCTGGGAGGAGAGCCTGCTTTTCCTGCCGCCCGCCATCCAGTTCCTGGGGCTTTCGGCCACCATCCCCAATGCCCGGCAACTGGCCGACTGGCTCGAGGCGGTGCAGGGGCGGAAGGTGCACGTCGTCGTGTCGTACGACCGGGCCGTCCCGCTGGAGCACCACCTCTACGAGCCCACGCTGGGCTTCACCACGCGGGCGCGCCTCGTGCGTCACGCCCGCAAGCTGGAGGCCCGGGGCGGGTACTGGCCGAAAGGCCGCCGAATCGAGGGTTACGGCCACCGCCTGCACTACCCGCCGGTGGATCCCCTGGCGCTCCTCGACAGGGCGGGGCCCGACCGGCTTCCCGCGCTCTTTTTCTTCTTCAGCCGGCGCGTGGCAGAGTACCACGCCCGGGAGCTGGCCGCCATCCGGGATTACCTGACGGCCAGCGGCCGGCAGGAGGTTCGCCGCGTCGTCGCCGAGGTGCTGGCCCCTTACCCCGAGAGCGCGGCCCGGCGGGTGGAGCATCTCTTGCCGATGTGGGAGCGGGGGGTGGGCTTCCACCACGCGGGGATGCTTCCGGCCGTGAAGGACGTGGTCGAAGAACTCTTCGAGCGGCGCTTGCTGTACGTCCTTTTCTGCACGGAGACGTTCGCGGTGGGTGTCAACTTCCCGTGCCGCACGGTCTTTTTCGGGTCGCTCCGCAAGTACGACGGGATCGAGTACCGCCCCATCACCAACCGCGAGTACTTCCAGATGGCCGGGCGGGCCGGGCGGCGTGGGATTGACGAGCGCGGCTACGTGTATGCGGCGGTGGACCTCAACGAGATCGACGCGCAGGCCGTGCCCTCTCTGGATGAAGCCGACGTCGAGCCCCTGCGCAGCCAGTTCGTGCTCAGCTACAACACGGTGCTCAACCTGCTGAGCCGGTTCGACGCCGATGAGGCTCGGGAGGTGATCCGGCGCAACTTTGCCGCGTTCCAGGCGCGCGTCACCCGGGAGCGCCTGGAGCGGGAGATCGCCGGCCTGCAGCACCGGGTCGCGCAACTTTCGGAACGAGGGCCTGCCAGGGTGATCCGCAAGGCGCGGCGGGCGCTGTTGGGGCTGCGGGAACGGCTCGCTGCCCAACCGGGGCCCGAGCAGTTCGCGCAGGAATTCGACCGCCGCCGGAGGGTGCTGGAGGACCTGGATTACCTGCGCGACGGCGCCGAACTCACCTCGCGGGGCGAGATGGCACGGCACGTCCACGTACAGGAGCTTCTGGTCACCGAGCTTCTGGCGGAGGGCTTCCTGCGCTCGCTGGCGCCGGCGGAGCTTCTCGCCCTGAGCGTGGCGGTGGATTACGAGCCGAGGCGCTCGGAGCACGTGCCGCGCCACGTTCCGTTCGCCATGGAGCCGGTCTACCGCGCGCTGCGCGCCATCACCGGGGCGGAGTTGCGCCGCCTGGGCTACACGACCGTGCGCTTCGGGCCGCACCTGGCGCCGGCGGTGGTCGCGTGGGCCAACGGCCACAGCCTCGACGAGTGCCTGCGCTTGAGCGAGGTGGACGAGGGCGACTTCGTCTTCGCGGTGCGCCGGGGCATCGATCTGCTGCGCCAGATCCGCACAGCGGCCGAGGGCGACCCGTTCCTGGAGGCGGCGGTGGGCGAAGCGATACGGGCGGCCGACCGGGACGAGGTCGCTGTGGTGCTGTAGAGGTGTTGCAGGGGTAATAAAAGGTATCTCCCAGGACCCGGCGAAACAGAATGAAGCCTGGAAGACGGACCCCGTTTCCAGAAGGTGCCGGCCCGCTGGCCGGCATGCTTTTTAGTCGTTTCCAATCGCTTCCGGGAAGGTGCCGGGGATCATGAGCCGCCTGGCCGACGACCGCAACTGGTTCACGACCCGGGAAGTCGCAGGCCTGCGCTTGCACGTCCTGACCACCCGCAAGTTCAAGGTGGAGACGGCGAGGCTTGCCCTGCGGCTGCCTCTGCGCCGCGAGGACGTGACGGCCAACGCGCTGGTTCCCTTCGTACTTCGGCGCGGTACCCGGCAGCTCCCCACCCTGAAGGCCATCGCACGTCACCTGGAGGGGCTGTACGGGGCACGGCTGGGCGTAGACGTGAGCAAGATCGGCGGGACGCAGCTCGTGGAGATCCGTGGCGAGGCGGTCGCCGACGCCTACCTGCCCGGTCACGGGCCGGGCACCGGGCAACTCGAAGCCCTGCTGCGCCTGATCTTCGAGGTGCTGCTGGAACCCGCCATGGCGGACGGGCAGCTGGTGCCCCAGTACGTGCAGCAGGAGAAGGAGATCCTGCGGCGGCGCATCGAGGGTGTCATCAACAACAAGCGGCAGTACGCCCTGCACCGGCTCATCGAGGAAATGTTCGCGGGCGAGCCGTTCGCCCTGCACCGCCTGGGGCGCCTGGAAGACCTGCCGGCCCTGGACGCGGCGGCCCTTTTCCGCCATTACCGCGAACGGATTCTGGGCTTCCCCGCCGACCTGCTGGTGGTGAACGGCGCCGGCGCGGACAGCGTCGCGGAGCTCACGCAGCGCGTGCTGGACGCCCTGGGCTACCGGCCGGGGGCGCAGGAACGGCACGAGCCCGCACCGGCGGCTGCGCGGGACGGCAGGGGGCAGGACGGGACGCCGAAGAGCGCACCCCCCCGCGTCGTGACCGAGGCGCAGGACGTCCGCCAGGGAGTCCTTGCCCTGGGCTACCGGACGCCCGTGCGGTTCGACTCGCCGGACTACCCGGCCATGGTCATGTACAACGGGGTGCTGGGTGGCTTTCCGCATTCCAAGCTCTTCACCCACGTGCGCGAGAGAAACTCGCTCGCCTACTTCGTGTACAGCCGACTGGAGTCGAGCCAGGGTGCGCTGATCGTGAGCGCCGGCATCGACCCCGGATTACGGGACAAGGCGCTTGCCATCATCGAGCGCCAGATCGCGGCCATGCGCCAGGGCGAGATGGAGGCCGGCGAACTGGAGGCCACGAGGCGTGCCCTCATCCGCCGGTGGCGCGTTAGCGAGGACGAGCCGAACACCCTCATCGATCACTACTTGAGCGGCCTCGTCAACGGCCGCCAGCGCCCGTTTTCCGAACTCATCGCGGACGTCAGACGGATCGGGGCCGACCAGATCGTGGCGGCGGCGCAAACAGTGACCCCGGACACGTTCTACTTCCTCACCTCGAACGCTGCGGAGGCCCGGGTGGCGCAGGGCGCAACGGTCCGGCAAGAGGGGGATGCTTCAACGCTATGACCGTGGAGGCTGCCGCCTACGAGACCCGGCACCACCAGGTCGCCGGCGACCCGCTGGTGGAGGCACGCTTCGCATCGGGCCTGACGGCCTACGTCGCGCCCAAGGCGCGCTTTTCGCAGAAGTACGCCGTGCTGGCCGTCCACTACGGTTCCATCGACAGCCGGTTCGTTCCCAGGGGCCGGGGGGAAGTGGTGGAGGTGCCGGCGGGCATCGCGCACTTCCTGGAACACAAGCTCTTCGAGAAGCAGGAGGGGGACGTGTTCACGCGGTTCGCCGAGCTCGGGGCCTCCGCCAACGCCTACACGTCCTACACCACGACGGCCTACCTCTTCTCCACCGTCGACCACTTCCGCGAGGCACTGTCGGTGCTGCTGCGCTTCGTGCAGGAACCTTACTTCACCGAGGCCTCGGTCCGGAAAGAACAGGGCATCATCGAGCAGGAGATCCGCATGTACGAGGACGATCCGAGCCGGTGCGTGATGGTCAAGCTGATGCAGTCCTTGTACCACGTGCACCCGGTCAGGTTGGAAATCGGCGGCACAGTGGAGTCGATCCGGAAGATTGAAGTGCCGGTGCTGTACCTGTGTCATTCGACTTTTTATCATCCCGCCAACGCGGTGCTGGCCGTGGCGGGCGACGTGGCGCCCGACGAGGTTTTCGAGCTGGCGGGGGAGGCGATGGGCGGCTCGCGGGAGGACGGGCGGGGCGTGGTGCGGCTGGATCCTGAGGAGCCGGCCGGCGTGCACAGCCCCCGCGCCCAGACGCGGCTTGCCGTCTCGAGGCCGCGCCTGGCGCTCGGGATCAAAGACGTGAAGCGGGAGCTGTCGGGCAAGGAGCTGGTGCGTCGCGAGCTGGCCATCAACCTGGCGCTGGACGCGGTGCTCGGGCGAAGCTCGGACACGTTCCAGGAACTCTACGAGGAGGGCTTGATCGACGATACCTTTGCCGCCCGGTACGTGTGCGACTCGCGCTTTGCCCACACGGTCACGGGCGGGGAGACGCCGGATCCCGACCGGCTCGAGGTCCGCCTCAAGGAGGCGCTGGCACGGGCCTGCGACCAGGGCGTGGACGCCGATACGGTCGAACGGCTGCGGCGAAGGGAGATCGGGGAGTTCATCGCCTCAGTGGATAACCCGGAGATGATTGCCAACGCGCTGGCGGTTCTCCACTTCCGGGGCGTTACGCCCCTGGACTACCTCGAGGTGCTGGAGGAGCTTGACCACAGGGCGGTGACCGAGGCGCTTCGGGACCATGTCGACCCCGCCAGGATGGCCGTGTCCGTGGTGCTCCCGAACGGGCGCAACGGCGTGGAAACGGGCGGTGCATCCCGGGGCGGGGCTGGCGGCGCGCACTGGAGATGAGCAGGCTGGAGGCCCGGCCCTACCTCGTTCTGGCAATCGGGGTGGCGGCGGTCTCGTCCGCCGCCATCTGGGTGCGGTTGTCCAACCTCCCGCCGCTTGTGCTCGCCTTCTACCGGCTGGGCTTCTCGGCAGCGGCGCTGTGGCCGCTGTGGCTGGCTGGCCGCAGGCAGGGACGTGGCGCCGGGGCGCCAGCGGAGGGCGGCCCGCACCTCTGGCGGCTGTGGGCCGCCGTGGCCGGGGTGAGCCTGGCGGCGCACTGGTCGGTCTGGTTTGCCTCCCTCGAGTTGACGTCCGTACTGAGTTCCACCGTGCTGGTGACCACGCAGCCCCTCTTCGTGGTGTTTGTTTCGTGGCTGCTGTGGCGCCAGCGCATCAGCCGGGGGCAGAGCGCCGCGCTGGCCATGGCACTGCTGGGTGGGGTGGTGATCGCGTCGGCCGATGCGCTGGCCGGCGGCAGCTCGGATGCGGCGCGAGCGCCGGCCGGTCTGGCGGGGGAGAGCCTTTACGGCGACGCGCTCGCGCTCCTGGCCGCGGCGCTGGTGAGCGTCTACCTCCTGGTCGGGCAGCGGCTGCGGGCCAGGGTGGCGCTGCTCGATTACCTGATCGTGGTCTACTCGGCAGGGGCCCTGGCGCTTCTGGCGGTGGCGAGGCTGTTGAACCTGCCGCTGTGGGGCTATCCGTCTCGAGAGGTGTGGGTGGGCCTGGGGATCGCGGCCGTACCCACCCTGATCGGGCACTCGGCACTCAACGCGGTGGTGGCGCGCCTGGGTGCGTCCACGGTGGCCACTGCTGTCCTGGGAGAGCCGGTGGGCGCTTCGGTGCTCGCCCTGGTGCTGTTCAGGGAATGGCCTACCCTGCTTCACTGGCTGGGTGCAGCCATGATCCTCGCGGGAATCTACCTGTTCAGCCTTCCCACCCGTAACTCGTCTCGGCGGGAGGTGCAGCCCAGTGCTGTCCCGTGAACAACTTGCCAGGCGCATCGACCACACGCTGCTGAAGCCGGAGGCGAGGCCCCAGGATGTGGAGCGGCTCTGCCGGGAAGCGGTGGAGTGGGGCTTTTATGCGGTCTGCGTCAACCCGCTGTATGCGGCGCGGGCCTACCGTTTCCTCACCGGCAGTCCCGTGAAGGTGGCGAGCGTAGTGGGCTTCCCGCTGGGCGCTGCCACGCCCCTGGTCAAGGTGGTGGAGGCCGTGGAGGCCGTGGCCGCCGGTGCTGCCGAGATCGACATGGTGGCGCCGGCAGGGCTTCTCCTGGAAGGCGACCTCGACGGCTACGTCCAGCACATCCGCACGGTCGCCCGCGCCATCGGGCCGTCCACCGTGCTGAAAGTGATCATCGAGACAGGGCTGTTGAGCGACGATCAGAAGCGGATGGCTGCCCGCATAGCGGTGGAGCAGGGCGCGCACTTCGTGAAGACCTCCACCGGCTTCGGGCCGGGCGGCGCCACGGTGGAGGACGTGCGGCTCCTCAAAGAGGTGGTGGGCGACCGGGCCAGGGTCAAGGCGTCCGGAAAAGTCCGCACCCTCGAGGAGGCCATTCGGCTCATCGAGGCGGGCGCCGACCGGCTGGGGACCAGCGCCGGCGTCGCCATCATGCAGCAGATGACGGGCGCCCGATGACCAGCGAACGTTTTACGCCACGCGTGGGGCTCGACGAGTCGGGGAAGGGCGACTACTTCGGCCCTCTGGTGGCGGCGGCCGCAGCGGTCGTGGACAGCCGGGTCGAGCTTGAGCTCGCGCGGCTGGGCGTGGCCGATTCCAAACGGATCTCCGACGGCCGGTGCCTGGAGCTGGCGGAGGCCATGCGGGGCCTCGTGCCGGCCAGGGTCGTGGTCATCGGCCCGGCCCGGTACAACGAGCTGTACGGCCGCATGCAAAACGTCAACCGGATCCTGGCGTGGGCCCATGCCCGGGCTCTCGAAGACCTTCTGGCAGAGGTATCCGTGGAACGGGTGGTGGCCGATCAATTCGCGAAAGACCCGGGCACCCTGGACGCGGCGCTGATGGCGCGGGGCCGCACGGTCAGCGTGAGGCAGCTTCCGCACGCTGAAGCAGACCTGGCGGTGGCAGCCGCCTCCGTCATCGCCAGGGCGCGGTTCTTGCGCGAGCTCGACAGGCTTTCCGAACTGGCGAGCCTGGAGCTCCCCAAAGGGGCCACGCACGTAGAGGCTGCGGCGGTAGAGCTTGTCCGGCGGGGCGGCCTCTCCTACCTCGGCCGGTTTGCCAAGCTGCACTTTGCGACGACCAAGAGGGTGATGGCCTTTCATGCAGGAGCGCCCGAGGCGGGCGAAGAAGCCCGATGGCGAACAGGTGCGCGCCCCCGCCGGAGCAGCAGAGGCGGGCCGTGGTGAGGTGGGTATGATGCGCCTGAGACGGCTGTGGCCGCTGGCCCTGACGCTCCTCGTGCTGGCAGCGGGGAGCGGCAGCGTGGCGGCGGCCGAGGCCAGCCGCCCCTCGGGGGCCGGAGCGCTGGCCATCCGTATGTCTGAAACCATGTCGTGGCCCGACCGGTTTTCGGCGGTTGTGTGGATAGAGGCGTATCACCCGACCGGCCCGGGCGCCGACCCGGCCGGTTCGGTGCAGGGAGGGGCGGAGAAGGGCGGGACCTTCCTGAAGCTGGTGGGGTTCCCGCCCGACACGTTTCGGTGGGAACCGGGTAGCGACCGGATCATCCCGGGAACGGCGTGGCGGGGCCACGTTCAGCTCGAGACGGGCGAGCCCGGGCCTAAGTTTGCGTACTCGTACGACGCCTTCCCGTTCCTGCAGGTGCTACGGGTGTATTTTGGTCTCTTTCGCCCGCTGCCAGCCGGATCCCGCCTGGTGC